>JBKKDH010000043.1:0-5050 GCA_046708445.1 Arthrobacter sp. | reverse complement strand
CGGTGGCCAGGTCCGCGAGGATCCGCCCCACCACGGGCGTGAACTTGAAGCCGTGCCCTGAGAAGCCGGCTCCGATGACTACGGGGCCGATTCGGTCAAGGACGAAGTCCTCATCCGGCGTGGTGGTATAGGTGCAGCTGATGGCTTCAAGCGAATCGGCGTCAACGCCGGGCAGCCAGGTCCGGGCGTAGTCCTGCAGCGCCGCGAGTTGGACGGGTTCGGGCAGGAAAGTGCGCCGGTCCGGATCCACCTCCGGGCCAACACCGTGCCAGCCGGCCTTGATGCCTTCGCCCGGCGTCTGCATCCCGTAGACGGGCGAGTACCAGTCCTTGTAGGCCGGACCGCTTCCCGGCATGTGGTTGAACCCCGGCCACACCGCGCCCTCGTCCGCGACGCGGAAATGCGCCGGCTGTTCCTGCGTGACCCTGAGCCGGGGAATCCGGAGCTTTCCGCTTCCGGCCGCGCCGGCCAGGAGCTTCTCCGTCCAGCCTCCCGCCGTCACGACGGCCTGGGCGGCGGTGACCACCTCGGTCCCGCCTGACGAGCCGGGGCCGTCGGACTCCAAGGTGAGCCGGACGCCGTCGTCCATGATTTCCAGCTCGACCACCTTGGTGTAGTGCCGGATGTCGGCTCCGCGTGCAACGGCGAGCCGCTGGAAGGCGGGGAGCGCCGCCTCGGGGTTCAGCTGGCCGCCGTCGGGCATGTACAGGACCTGCTGGTCGAACCGGATGCCGCGCCACCGCCCGGCCGCCTCCTCAGGACCGAGGAACTCTGCCCGGATGCCTGCCTGGGTGAGTGCTGCCTGCACCTGGGGGAACAGTGGATCAGGACCGTGGTTGACGATACCTGTGCGGGTGAGGAGCTGTTCGCCGCTGTCCTGCTCCAGTTCGTCCCAAAGCGCCAGCCCTTCGGCGAGCATGGCCACATATTCCGGCCGGGAGTAGCCGGGGTTCAGGTTGCGGGTGGTGCCGTGGGAGGCTCCGATGCGGTGCCCGGGCCCGAACTGTTCCAGCAGCGTGACCTGCCGGCCACGGCGCGCCAACGCCCAGGCTGCGGCCGAGCCCATGGCTCCTCCTCCGATCACCACGGTATCCAGGATTGTTCCCATCTCTTCCTCCTCAGGTTCGGGTCAGGCCAGCAGCAGCGCCACGCCGATCATGGCGGGCACGGCCACCACCGTCGTCAGCAGAACGGTGTCCTTGGCGACTGTCAGGCCGGTCTTGTAGCGGCTGGCGGCCACAAACACGTTCTGTGCCGTGGGGAGCGCGGACGTGACTACGACCGCGAAGAGGGCGTGCCCGTCCATCCCCAGCGCAAAACGAGCGAAAACGTAGGCGAGGGCAGGCTGGATCACCAGCTTGAAAAGGCTGGCCAGGAGTGTGTCCACGCGCCGGCCCGCTGACGCCTGCAGCGGCCGGCTGCCGTTCAGGCTCATCCCGAACGCGATCAGCATGGCGGGAATGGCCGCGCCGCCGATCAGGTGGATCGGTTCCATGACCAATGGGGGAACCTGCCAGCCCGTCCCGGCCACCAGCAGGCCCAGTCCGGAGCCAACAATCATCGGATTCCTCAGGATCATCACCACGAATCCCAGCGGTGTGGTGCGGTGGCTGCTGGTGCTCGAGTCCAGGATCATCAGGAACAGCGGCGTGAAGAAGGCCAGCTGGAAGATCAGCAGCGGCGCCACGTAGCTGGCGTCGCCCAGGACATAAACCGCAATGGGGATGCCCAGGTTGGCGGAGTTCGCCAGTGAAGCGGCCATCGAAGACATCAGCGACTCCGGCAGGGAACGCTTGAGCAGGAACTTGATGATGACAAAGAAGATCGTGGCAGTGGCCAAGGCCGCGACAGCTGTCACCAGCAGGGGCGCCGCGAAGACTTCCTGCAGCTTCGCCTTGCTGAGGGTTTCGAACAGCAGCGCGGGGCTGGCAACAAAGAATGTCAGGCCGCTGAGGACCTGGCGCGCGTTCTCGCCGAGGATTTTCCTGCGGCCCACAAACCAGCCCACCAGGATGATGCACCAGACAACAAAAAAGCCCGCGAGTACGCCTAACAAGGATTAACTCCTAAGGCGCAGCGCCAGTCCGGGCTAAATCCCACGCTCCTGGTTACAGGACAGCGTTATTGAGGGCGAAAGGGGGGCGCATCAGTCCAGGGGTGTGGCCCTCCGCGGGGTCGTTTCCGACCTGGACAATCTTGTTGTCCTGATCCACGTGCACAACCTTCGGGCTGTAGGCATTCGCCTCTTCCGTGGTCATCTGCGCGTAGGTGATAAGGATAACGATGTCGTTCTCGTGCATCAGGTGCGCGGCCGCCCCGTTGATGCCGATGACCCCGGAGCCGCGTTCGCCGGCGATGGTATAGGTCTCCAGGCGTGCGCCGTTGGTGACGTCCACGATGGCCACAAGCTCGCCGGGCAGGATGTCAGCAGCGTCCAGCAGGTCCAGGTCAACGGTGACCGAACCTACGTAGTGCAGGTCGGCGTGGGTGACGGTGGCCCGATGGATTTTGGACTTGAACATTGTGCGATTCATAACCAGATCAGTCTAGCGTCGGGGTCCGGATCGCGCAGTGACGCAGGAAACACAGGTGCCTGCGGCGTCATGGAACCCCGCCCGTGGCGGGAATGTGCCCGGAAACCCTTAGCCGGCGTCGGGATTCCGTACCGATTCCGCGGTAATGGCCAGTGTCTCGCGGGCTGCGAGGATGGCGGGGCGCTTCGCGCTGGAGCGGCGTACCGAGGTGAAGATGGTGCGGTGCGGATTGCCGGGCAGGTCCAGTAATTGGGCCGTGGTGCCGCGGCCGGTCCAAACGAGGTCCGGCATGAGGGCCACGGCGTTCCCGGACTCGATGAGCCTTATCTGGGCTTGCAGGTCGGCGGTCTCGAAGCGCACGTCGGGCTCGAAGCCGGCACTCCGGCACGCCTGCTCAGCCCAGTGCCGTGACGCCGCGCCGCGCGGCTCCATCACCCAGGCGAGGCCGGCAGTGTCCCCTATAGAGGTGATCCGGGGCCGGTGCGGGGCCTCGGATGGGACCGCAAGCCGGATGGCGTCGGTGGTGAGCTTGATGCGGTCCAGCTCTGGGTAGCGCGGGGCGGCGTGGCCCGGATACTGTTCGGCAATGACGAGGTCGAAGTCCCGGGCCCACGTCTCATGGAGTGCCGTTTCGGGCTCGCGCTGGATCATTTCAATCCGGACCTCGGGGTACGCCGTGGCCATCCTTGTGAGGGTCTCCGGCATCAGTGCCAGGGCCGCTGACTGGAAGACGGCGATGCGGACGGTGCCGGTGACGGTGGTCAGCGATGCCGCCAGGTCCGCCTCCGCCTGCTCCAGCGTCTCGAGGAGCTGCGCCGTGTGGGCCACCAGGACTTCGGCCTGCGGCGTGAGCTGGACCCGGCGTCCGGTCTTGCGGAGCAACTCGACGCCGGCTTCCTTTTCCAGCAGAGCCAGCTGCTGGGAGACCGACGACGGGCTGTACTGCAGTGCCGCGGCCACCTCCGCCAGGGTGCCCCGGATCTTCAGTTCGCGGAGCAAACGGAGGCGCCGGACATCGAGCATGGGAGGATTCCTTGTTGAATCTAATGAATATTAGTTAGAAGTAGTCACTTTATCTAATGCAACTGCGCTTGCATACTGTTGAGACTGAGTTACCCCCGTCACAGCCCGCCATGCTGGCGTCGCGATGGGGCCGCACCCCAACCCAGGAGTTCCTGATGAGCACCAAAGACATGACCCAGTCGATCATGAGGCGCAAGCCCATTGACGACATCGACGAAGAAAACAAGCACAGTGGGCTGTTCAAATCCCTCGGCCTCTGGCAGCTCACCGCCATCGGCGTTGGCGGCATCATCGGCGTCGGCATCTTCTCGCTCGCCGGCCTGGTGGCCGCGGGCAGCGAAAGCTCACCCGGGGTGGGGCCCGCGGTACTGATCTCGTTCCTCGTGGCAGGCCTGGCGTCGGCGGCGGCAGCCCTTTCCTACGCGGAATTTGCCGGCATGATACCGCGTGCGGGTTCGGCCTACACGTACGGCTACGTGGCGCTCGGCGAGGTGATCGGCTGGTTCATCGGCTGGGACCTGCTGCTGGAGTACATCGCGATCGTGGCCGTGGTGGCCATCGGCATCTCAGGCTACTTCGACGCTTTCCTTTCAGGGCTCGGCATTCACATGCCCATCTGGATGACCTCCACGCCGGATGAGGGCAAGGGCGGCATCGTTAATATCCCCGCCATCGTGGTCTGCCTGATCGTGACCTGGATCCTGTCCCGCGGCACGAAGGCTTTCGGCCGGTTTGAACTCGTGGCAGTTGCCATCAAGGTCATCCTGATTCTCTTCATCATCGGACTGGGCATCTTCTACATCGACACCAACAACTACAACCCGTTCATGCCCAGCGGCTTCGGCCCCGTGCTGGCGGGTGCTGCCACGGTCTTCTTCGCCGTGTTCGGATACGACGCCATGAGCACCGCGGCCGAAGAGGCCACGGACGGCAAGAAGCACATGCCCAAGGCCATCATCCTGTCGCTGATCATCGCCATGCTGCTGTACGTAGCCGCCACGCTGGTGCTGACCGGCATACAGAACTACAAGGACATTGACCCCAAGGCCGGCTTCGCTTCAGCCTTCACCGGTGTGGGGCTGCCAGTCATTGCCACCATCATCTCGGTGTTCGCCGTCCTCTCCATCCTCACCGTGATGCTGACCTTCCTCTTGGGCGTCACGCGTGTTTGGTTCTCCATGAGCCGCGACGGCCTGCTCCCTGGCTGGTTTGCCAAGACGGACCGGCACGGCACGCCGCAGCGCGTGACCTGGATTGCCGGCGTCGCCTCTGCCCTGCTGGCCGGTGTGTTCCCCATCAAGGCCGTCGCCGACCTGACCAACATCGGCATCCTGGCCGCGTTCGTCGTCGTCTGCACCGCGGTCATCGTGTTCCGCTATAAGAAGCCCGAGGCCCCGCGCACCTTCCGGCTTCCCCTGATGCCGCTGGTTCCCGCCTTCGGTGTGCTGGCATCGGCGTTCCTGATGCTCCAGCTGCACTGGGAGACCTGGGCC
>JBKKDH010000042.1:0-6485 GCA_046708445.1 Arthrobacter sp. | reverse complement strand
TGGGCCGGTACTCCGCCTGGCTGGAGGTCTACAGCATCGACGAGGCCTTCCTCGGCGTCAAAGGCTCCCCCGAGGCACTGCTCCAGCTGGGCCGGGACATGAAAGCCGCCGCCGCACGGAACGTGGGAGTCCCCGTCTGCGTTGGCATCGCCCGGACCAAGACACTGGCAAAGCTCGCCAACAAATGGGCCAAGCACAACCCGGCGTTCGACGGCGTCTGCCGCTGGGATTCGGTACCTCCAGCCCGGCGGGAGGTACTCATGGCGGGCCTCTCCGTCGTCGAACTCTGGGGAGTGGCCACCCGGCTGACCAAACGCCTGAACGCGATCGGCATCCATTCCATCCTTGACCTCAGCCGGGCGGACCCCGTCCGCATCCGCGACAAATTCTCCGTGGTGCTGATGCGCACCGTCCTGGAACTGCAGGGCACCCCCTGCATTCCCATGGAGGAGGAGCGCGTGGGCCGGGACCAGCTGATCTTCTCCCGCTCGTTCTCCACCCCCATCACCACCACCGCCGAACTCCGCCAAGTCCTGAGCGTCTACGGCCAGCAGGCCAGCGCCCGGCTCGCCAAACACCACCTCCAGGCCAAGATCCTCACAGCCTTCGCGGGCACCTCGCACTTCAACCCGAAAGACACTTCCTACCCGTCCGTCTGCGTCCCGCTCCCCATGCCCACGGCGGACCCGGTGATCCTGACCAGGGCCGCTCACGCCCTTCTGCCCGCCATCCACGAAGGCGTGAAGTACGCCCGTGCCGGGATCATGGTCACGGACCTGCGGCCCACGGGAAACCAAAAACCCCTTGAAATCTTCGAGAACCCGCACGAGGAACGCAACATCGGCCCCCTCCTTGAAGACATCGCCCGCCGCTACGGCCGCGGCTCCATCGGGCTGGGCCACGCAGGCATCCGCGGCGGACCGGACTGGAGCATGAAACGCGGCATGCGCTCCCCGCGCTACACCACCCACTGGGATGAAGTCCCCCTGGTCAAAGCCGCCTGACAGCACGGCATCCCAGGACTGCTGATTTCCGCATGCCCGCAACAGGAACTCATCAGGAGCTACGGGTTCTGGCCCCCGCCACGGGCCTCGAGCATCGATTCCCGGAGCTGGGACTGGGCCAGGGCCAACCCGGCATACGCGGCTCCCCTGGCCACCGATAGTCCGATCACTTGCGGCACGACTCTGACCTCCGGGGCGACGGGAAGGCTGTGCGCCAGTCGCCTGCGCGCCTCGGGAAGGACTTCGTCCACGAGTGGACTCAAGCGCCCCACAAAATACACGGACGCCGGGTCCAGCGTCACTGCGACAGCACCGACAGCGGTGACGATCGCCGTCGTGAACGCCTCCACCACTCCCGCGCGGGACGCCGCGTCCTGCGACCGGGACCAGAGCGCTTCGATGCCCTCCAGTTCCATTCCCCGTCCCCTGGCGAATTGGAGGAGACCCTTGATGCTCAACAGCCCATCGAGGGTCTCGTTGCCAACGCCGGAGTAGAGAACACCACCAAGATCACCGAAAGTAGGGGTCCGCCCCTCGGCTATCTCATGATCAGTACAACTGGCGAAGCTCAGCACCGTACTAAGCATGAACAAAGCAGCATTCCCGATGCTCGCATCATCCGTCAGGATCCCCCGGAGGGATGCTTTGGCGTCGCTCTCAAGGATCACCGGAGCCTTAAACCGATCTTCAAGAGAATCCTGGAGAAGGGAATCCATGAGAATCTTCCTTGATTCCGGTGTCCCGGACCGCTTCGTGCCATGACGGACACGGCCGGGAAGCGCGATGACGATTTGGCGCAATGGCCCCTGCGCGGAATCACTGGTCTCCACAATCACGTTCGCCAGCCACTCGGCAGTGGTTGCGGCATCGCCGTCCTCGAGGCTGGGAACAATGACGTGCCTGACCTCGCGACCCCTCAGGTCCGTTACCAGAACGCAAGTGGTTCGCGCGCCGAAAGAGATACCGGCAATATGCCCCGCAGTGCCGGGTACATCCAAATACGTGGAGCGCCGACCGCGGCGCACCACCGCATCGACTCCCTGCTCGACGACGAAACCGTCCAGTAGAAGTTCGTCCACCTTGCGAGACACCGTCGCCTGGCTCAAACGCGTCACTTCGATCAGCCTGTTACGTGTCAAAGGCGCCTCTGACAGGACCGCATCAAGGACCGAGGCCTTGTTGTAGTCACGTGCCGTGGGGTTGCGCATAGGACAACCTTAATGAGTTTCAGACCGAAACTCGGCTATAGCGGGGCTGCCCGGCCTGCCGGAGCTGTACTGGTCAGTTGGACAGCGACCAGTACAGCCGGGCACTTGCTAGCGGATCGCGGCTTCAGTGATGGCTGATTCGCCCAGGCCCCAGTACTCCAGGGACTCCTTGTATTCCGGGGTTTCCAGGACGGACTGGATGGCCTTCTGCAGGGCCGGGGTCAGCGGTGATCCCTTCTTCAGGCCCATGGCGACGTTGGTGTTCGTGCGGGTATCGATCCTCGGCTCCAGGATGGTGAAGTGGTCGGGCTGCTGCTCGTTGGCCCAGGCCAGGGCACTGGCGTCGTAGAAGACGCCGTCGACGCGCTTGGAGTCCAGCTGTGTCAGGGCTTCCTGGATGTTGGGCAGCGTGATGGCGTTGATGGCCGGCTGGCCCTTTTCCTCACAGGTCCACTTCGAGACGTTCGGCAGGTGCTTCAACTGCTGGGTGGAGCCCTTGGTCACGGCGATGTTCTTGCCACAGAGCGTGTCGTTGGTCAGCTTGAGCGGGTTGTCCCTGGCTACCGCGACAGCCGAGCCGCCCTTGAGGTAGTTGATCATGTCCATGACCTTCAGCCGCTCTTCCGTGGCGGACATCGTGGTGGCTGTGAAGTCGTACCGGCCGCCGTCGATACCGGGAACGATCGTGTCGAACGCCGTGTTCTCGAACTTGAGCTTCAGCCCCAGCTTTTTGGCCACCAGGCGGGCGAGGTCCGGGTTCACGCCAATCGGGGTGGTGTTGTCCTCCGCGAGGAAGGTCATCGGCGGGGAGCTAAGATCCATCGCCACGGTCAGTTCACCCCTCGCCTTGTAGGACTCGGGCAGCAACGCGACCGCGGCCGCATCCGGCTGGACACCCTCAGAGACGTCACGAGTGTTCTGCGTCTTCGGAACTTCCGTCTCCGACGTGCCCCTAGCCGTACCGCCACAGGCGCTCATCGCCAACACGACAGCAAGCCCCGCGGCCGCCGTCTGGATCTTGTTCATGGTCTTCATAGTGCTTCCCTTCAATGAGGTTCAGGTGATGTATTCCGCTGAGTGAGTGAGCATGCCTAGTTAGACTTCCCCACGGCCTGTTTGGGTTTTAGCGCAGCGTTTTGAAGGCGCGGCCCAGTCCTTCGAGCAGGCGGTCGGCGTCGGTGCTGGAGAAGGGCATTGGGGGGCGGAGTTTGAGGACGTTGCCTTGGGCGCCGCAGGCGGAGATGAGGATCCGGTCTTCCCGGAGGGAGTTCACAATGCCGCCGGCGGCTTGCCCGTCGGGTGTGAGTGTGGCCCGATCGGTGACGAGGTCGACGCCGATGAAGAAGCCGCTTCCGCGGACTTCTGCGACCTGCTCCAGGCCCTGGGCGAGGTCTTTGAGTCCGGTGATGATTTTGTCGCCGACCTTGTGGGCGTTTTCTATCAGTGATTCATCACGGATCACGTCCAGGACGGCCTGAGCGGCGGCGATGGCTACGGAGTTTCCGCCGAAGGTGTTGAAGTAGCGGATGTTCTTCCCGAACTCGACCAGCAGTTCGGGTTTGAAGATGGCTGCCGCGACGGGAATGCCATTGCCCATGGGCTTGCCGATGGTGACGATGTCCGGAACGATTCCGTGGCGTTGGAAGCCCCACCATTCGGCTCCGGTGCGGCCAAAGCCGGGCTGTACTTCATCGGCGATGTAGAGGCCGCCGGCGGCGTGTACTTCTTCGATGATCGGGCGCAGGAAGCCTGCCGGGCCGGCGAAGACACCGTCGGAGGAGAAGATGCTGTCAGCGATGAAGGCCGCCAGTCCGATGCCGTGCCGGTGAAGGTCGGCGATCGCGGCACGCACCTGGTTGCGAAGGTGATCTTCCAGGGAGCCTTGATCTGAGGAGTACCGAAGGGCGTCGGGGGCGTCGATGACGCGCACGTTCGCGCCCAGGGGCACGCCGAGGCCCAGCGACGGTGAGAAGGATGATACTTCCGCGGTTAGGCCGTGGTACGCGCCGGAGGTGACGATGATGCCCTGGTTTCCGGTGACATACTTGGCGACGCGCACGGCGAGGTCATTGGCCTCGGAGCCCGTGCAGGTGAACATGACATGGCCCAGCTCCGCCGGGAACGTGGACAGGAGCTGCTCGGAGTAATCGAGGATGGATTCCTGGACGTAACGGGTGTTGGTGTTCAGCGTCTGCATCTGTTCGTGGACAGCGGCGATGACCTTCGGGTGGGCGTGGCCGACCGAGGGGACGTTGTTGTAAACGTCGAGGTACTCATTCCCCTCCGGGTCAAACAGTGTCACGCCCTTGCCGCGGACGACTTCGATCGGGGTGTCGTAGAAGAGCCGGTAACTCGGCCCCAGGCTCTGGTCCCGGCGTCGGATGTTTTTCTGCATCTGATCCGGGAGCTCACCGAGGCGGTTGGGATCAAAGCCGTTGATCATGGCTTTGGAAGGCTTGCGGATGGTTTGCGGAGTGTTGCCCATGATTTTCTCCTTGAAGGCTAGTGAGTCTGGCTCAAGCTGGATGTACCGGCTGTGGTGCCGGGGCGACGGCTGTGGCGGCGAGGCGGTCCCAGTCCGGTTTGGAGTGGGACAGCAGGTAGTCGCGTCTTTGAGGCAGTTGGCTTGCCCGCCACTGTGTGACTAGGGCGCGCAGGAGCAGGCGGGCCTGGGCCGAGATGATCAGGGCCTCCAGCTCCTGAACGGGCAGCGGGCGGATGCCCAGATAGCCATCCATGACGTGCAGTGCGTGTTTCCAGGGCCTGCACGGGTCTGTTCCGAGCAGGTTGGCCATGGTGACGCTGAGGTCGAAGATCACCGGTGTGCGCACGACGTCGCCGAAGTCGATGATCCCGGTTACGTAGTCCGCCCTGTTCGGGTCGATGAGGACGTTGAACGGACTGAAATCCCCGTGCACAACCTGCGAGGTCAGGGAACCCAGCAGCGGAACCACTTTCTCGTCGAACTGATCGAAAATTCCTTCAGCCAGGGAGCGTTTCTGCTTCTCCTCGACATAGGCAAGCAGCGGCCGCATCCGGTGAAAGTGCTTGAGGTCCCAGAGGAGCAAACGGTCGGCACGCGGATGATCGAAGTCCCTCAAGGCAAGGCCCAGACGGGCAAGGCTGGAGCCCACCAACTGCAGCTGCCCGGCCGACGCATCCTGACTGGCCAGCAAATCCCCGGGCATGAAGCGCATCACCCGAAGGACCCGATCAAAGGGTCCACCAGGGACCGGGATGAGGACCTGCAGTTCACCGCCAAGGCTCCTGACTAGACGCTGGACCGGAAGTTCAGGGGCAGTCTGCTCCAAATGCTCCATGCATGCCGTCTGAAGCTGGACGATCACCGGATCCTCATCCGGTGAGGATACCTTCACCAAATAGGTTTCCTCTCCGTCTCGGAGTCGGAAAGTCTCGTCCTTCTCCGTGGGAATGCGCGCAAGCGCCCCCTTCAGGCCGTAGGACTCGTCAAGCAGCCCCAAGACAGTTGAGTCAGCGAGCCGAGACTGCCCTGCCAGAAGTCCACTCGCTGATGCGACAGTGTCGATAAAAGCTGAGCCGCTATTGACGCCCCGGGCTGCTGGCGTGCGGCCAGCGCTGATGGCCCGGGCCAGGCCGGTATCAAATGCGGTGGGATCAAATGAGGGACTCATCACACACTTTCAATGGTCGAAGGAAAAATCAGGAGCCTAGAGACCGAGGTGTTTGTTGATCTCGTCCAGGGACTTAACAGTGGTGTAGTCGTAGCCCTCGGTAATGGGGTCATAGCCACGGTCCAGCACAACGAGGTTCCGGAAGCCCATGTCGTGCATCGGATGCATGTCGTAGCGTGTGTGCGAGGCGATGTGCAGGAAGTCCTCCGGCTTCGCGTTCAGGGTATCGAGCATGTACTCGAACGCCTGGTAGCGCGGCTTGTAGGCTTGGGCCTGCTCGGCGGTCAACACGGCGTGGAAGTTTGCACCCAGCTTCGGGATGCTGATGTCCAGGAAGCTGTCGTCCGCATTGGACAGCGCCACCAGCTTGTAGTTGTCGCCCATGAGCTTCAGCGGAGCCGGCACGTCTTCGTGCGCAACCCAGCCGCGTACAGCCTCGGCGAACGCTGCGCCGGCACCCTCAGTCGGCCCAATGCCCCAGCGCTTGCACACCCGGTCAAAGGAATCCTGAAGGATCGCCTCGTAGGGCTTGTAGTCGCCAAGGACCTCGTCGAACCGGTACCCGCGGAACTGCTTCTTGAAGGCAGGCCACTGCTCTTCAGAGATGCGCCCAGCCAGGA
>JBKKDH010000041.1:0-3240 GCA_046708445.1 Arthrobacter sp. | reverse complement strand
TGACCTTGCACGGCCACTGTTCGACGCCGATGGGCAGCAGGGTGGGCGGCGCCACGAGGGTGACTTCGGCGCCGAGGGTGCGGAGCAGCCAGACGTTGGAGCGGGCCACCCGGGAGTGCAGGACGTCTCCGGCGATGGCGACGCGCATGCCTTTGAGGTCCGCACCGATGGATCCGGTGCCGGCCAGCTTTGCCCAGTGCCGGCGCATGGTGAACGCGTCCAGGAGTGCCTGGGAGGGGTGTTCGTGGGTACCGTCGCCGGCGTTGATGACGGCGGCGTCGATCCAGTCGGTGGCGGCAAGGCGGTGGGGTGCCCCGGACGCCCAGTGGCGGATCACAACGGCGTCAGCGCCCATGGCGGCCAGCGTCTGGGCGGTGTCCTTGAGGGACTCCCCCTTGGAGACGGAGGACCCCTTCGCGGCGAAGTTGATGACGTCGGCGGACAACCGCTTGGCGGCAGCTTCGAAGGAGATCCGGGTGCGGGTGGAGTCCTCGAAGAACAGGTTCACCACGGTGCGTCCGCGCAGGGCCGGGAGCTTCTTGACCTCGCGGTCCCCCACGGCGGCCATTTCTTCAGCGGTGTCGAGGATGCGGATGGCGTTGGAAAGGCTGAGGTCTTCGGTGGAGAGGAGGTGTTTCACGCGCCGCCCTCGATAACCACTTCGTTGACAGCGGATCCGTCGGGGGCGGTGTCGGTTTCCTCGAGGCGGACCCGGACCTTCTCGGCGGAGGACGTGGGCAGGTTCTTTCCCACGTGGTCGGCCCGGATGGGAAGCTCACGGTGGCCGCGGTCGAACAGCACGGCGAGCCGGACGATGCGTGGACGGCCGAGGTCGATGATGGCGTCCAGCGCGGCACGGATGGTGCGGCCGGAGTACAGCACGTCATCGATGAGCACCACGACCTTGTTGTCGATCCCCGTGCGCGGGAGTTGGGTGGGGTAGGGAGGCCTGGTGGGCTGGTGGGAGAGGTCGTCGCGGAACATGGTGACGTCCAACTGGCCGACGATCGCGGCGGCGTCCACCGTGGGGTCCGCGGCAGCAATTTTGTGGGCCAGCCGGAGTGCCAGCGGGTAGCCGCGCCGCGGAATGCCGAGCAGCACCAGGTCCTTGGAGCCTTTGTTGGCTTCGAGGATCTCATGGGCGATACGAGTGAGGGCGCGGTCAATGTCTGCCTGGTTGAGGACAACCCTGGCTGGAACCGGTGCGCTTGTGACGGAAGTCAACGCTCGTCTCCCCTTTCCCCGCCTCACAGGACGGAATTAAAAGAAGGATTATTTGCCTTCCAAAATTACCACACGGGGCGGTGCCATCCCCTGCCGGAGGAGCGCGTTGATGGTCACATCCGGGGCCAGCCTGGTCCGTTGTGCCTTGCCGTGCTGCGGCTCACACTTTTGAGCCCGGATGGACGCACCATAGGCTTTCCCTATGTCGATGCACCCTCACCATCCCCGTCCCGGCCAGCCGGGGCCATCCGGGCCGCAGGGACCCCTTCCCAGCCAGGCGAACCCCAGTTGGATGGGCCACGTGCAGCCGGAGTACTACCGGCCCGTGCCGGGCCATTCGGGCGGCCCGGTCCATTCGGTGGTCCAGCCGCACGTCCGGGGCCAGCAGGGCCCGGCGGCTCCGCCGAGCCGCGCGGGCCTGCTGGGACTCATGATCGGTGGCGGTGCCCTGGCCTTCCTCAGCCTGTTCCTCGTGGTTCCCTTCCTCCTGGCCAACACAGGAGCTGCCGGATTCATGGTGGGTTTCATCGCCTCGCTGCTCCCGCTGTCCGCGGTGCTCCTGGCGGTCTACGTGATCGACCGGTGGGAGCCCGAACCGAAAAGACTGTTGTTCTTCGCATTCACGTGGGGCGCCGCAGTATCGATCGCCGTCACGCTGCTCGTCCAGCCGTTCTTTGCGCTCACCTACCAGTTTTCCGACGAGCCAGACATCCAAACCTATATGGCCACTGTCCAGGCACCGGTCGTTGAGGAATTCGCCAAGTCCCTCGGGCTGCTGTTACTGCTCCTGATGGCGCGCAGGCACTTCGACGGACCTGTGGACGGGGTCGTCTTCGCCTTTACAATTGCCGGTGGTTTCGCCTTCACAGAGAACATCCTGTACTTCGGCCGGGCCATTGCGGAGTCTGCCAGCCCCGCCACCGACCTGGCCCAGATCTTCCTCCTGCGCGGCGTGATGTCACCGTTCGCCCACGCCATCTTCACCGGAACCACCGGTCTCATCATGGGGTTCGCGGCGCGGCGATGGCACACGGGCGCATCGGTCGCGGCGTTTGTAGTGGGCCTGCTTCCGGCAATGTTCCTGCACAACCGGTGGAACAGCATGGGCCAGGGCTTCCTCGTGGACTACATCCTCATCCAGGTGCCCATCTTTGTGCTCTTCATTGGCGTGGTCATCCTGCTGCGCGTCGCGGAAAACCGGCTCACCCGGCAGCGGCTGCTGGAGTATGCGGCCGCAGGCTGGTTCACGCCCGCCGAAGTGGATCTGCTGGCGACGCCGGGCGGCAGGCGCACCGCCCTCAGCTGGGCTGCGGGCTACAACCGGCGGCCGCAAATGAAGGCCTTCGTGAAGGCAGCCACGCAGCTCGCATTCACGCGGCAGCGCATCCTGAGCGGCCGTGATGTGGCGCTGCACCAGGCTGAAGAACGCGATCAGCTCCACCGGATCCTGGCGCTGCGGGCCGCCGTCGCCGGCTGACGGCACCAGATGGCAGCAAGCGCGTGTGTTGCCGTCACCGGAGCAAACGCACAAGGGGCCGGCGTCCGCCAGATCGCGGACACCGGCCCTTGGGGATTGAAGTGCGGACTAAGCGAGCAGCGAGGGCTTCAGCTGCTGCAGGCGTCCAAGGAGTCCGTTAATGAACGACGGCGACTCATCGGTTGAGAGCGTCTTGGCCAGCGCCACAGCCTCACTGACTGCCACGCCGTCCGGGACGTCGTCGTTGTACAGCAGTTCCCAGGTGCCGATGCGCAGGATGATGCGGTCCACCGAAGGCATGCGCTCCAGAGTCCAGCCCTGCGAGTAGGTCTCCAGGAACTCGTCAATGGCGGGCTGCTGCGAGACCACGCCTTCGACGATTTCCAGGGTGTAGGGGTTGACGATCTGGTCCGTCTTTTCCCGCCGCGCCCGCAGGACGTCAAAAGCGGAGACCGATCGCTGCTCAGCTTCGAAGAGAACGTCCAGTGCCCTGTTACGGGCCTTACCGCGTGCGCTCACTACTCGCTGACCCGGCCAAG
>JBKKDH010000040.1:0-4862 GCA_046708445.1 Arthrobacter sp. | reverse complement strand
GCACAGTGCCAGATGCACCAGCATCTGCGGTATCCCGAACGTCAACCAGCCGAGTGCGTTCAGCAGGAGGCTGTACGCAGCAAGAGCCGCCAGGACCAGCAGGATCAGCCGGTACATCGTGTACTTGCCCAGCAGGGTGTCCAGCCGGCCCGCCGGGGAAACGGCTGTGCCTGTCTTGGGTGCGTCAACGGGGCTCATGTGAACAGTGTCCCTTCAAATCCGGCCGAATAGGCGGCGCTACCGTCAGAAAAAACCGTCAGCCAGGAAAAGTCGAAGGACTCTTCCAGCACGGCGCCCGGTGCGAAGAACAGTGCAGTGGCCAGCGCATCGGCCACCATGGTGCTGTCCGCCATGGTCCAGGCGGCCACGGCAGTAGTGACGGGACGTCCGGTGGTGCCGTCAAGCACGTGGTGCAGGCCGTCGCCCCACGCCCGCCGGTTCGACGCCGATGCACACAACGCCCCGCCCGCCAGTGACACTGTGCCGATCGCCTTGGATGGATCGTAGGGATGCTCCAACGCCACCGTTAGCGGATCGGGGCCGCTGTGAAGCAGGTCCCCGCTGGCATCAATCAGGAAGTTCTCCTCGCCGTGTGAGCGCAGTTCCGCCGCCAGGAGATCCACCAGCTGGCCCTTGCCGGCCGCCCCAATGTCCAGGACGAGGGGCATGCTGGTGGTGAGTTCGCTGCCCTCCCAGTCCAGGGCACCCTCCCAACAGGGCGCGGGCACCGGCGATCCTGCGGGACGAAGGGAATACGAGGCGTCGTACCCCAACCGTTCAAGGCTGCCGCCGATCAACGGAGTCATGGCACCGGCCGTGATGTCGTACAGCGAGCGGTACAGGCGGCCAAGCGCCGCGGCTTCCTCTGGAAACCGAAACCGCCCGGGCTGCCGGGCCATGGCACCGACCTTTGAATCGGGCCGGAACCTGGACCAGTCGCCGTCGTACCGCTCCACCACGGCCAGCAGCCGCGCGCGGAGGGCGCCGTCAAGCGGCCGGGGCGTGGAGATTTCCCAACGGGTGCCAATCCCGTCGAAACTGAACCCGTCCCAGTCCGACTGCGGCACGGCCTACTGGGCCTCCGCCTTGATCTTTTCCACTGCCTGGTTGAAGCCGCCGCTGGTCAGCGAGGACCCTGCGACCTTGGAGACGTTCAGTTCGTCGATGCTCTTTCCGACGATTTGCGCTGCGATCCCGCCGGCGAATTCACCCTGGAATTTCCGGGTGTTCGGGTTCGAGGGATGCTGCGTGATGTTCACTGCCGTGACATTGCCCGAAGCAAGGGTGAGTTCAACACCGACAGTTTCGGTGCCGTTCGGCGAAACGTAGGTGCCGTCGGCACTGTACGTGCCGTCCTGGTAGACGGAACCGCTGCTGGCGAGTGATGACGACGTGCTTGACGGCGTGGTTGTGGACGCGGCGGCCGACGTTTCAGGGGAGCTGCTGCCGGTGGTTGCCGGCGTGTTCTGGGTGGCGGACGGCGCGCAGCCGGCGACGGTTCCTGCCAGGGAAAGGCCGGCGATACCGGCGAAAACACTCTTGCGGACTGACGGTCTCATGAATGGGTCTCGTTTCGTGGGCTGGGTGCTTACGATGATCTCAACGTCGGAATCAGCGTAATGGTTCACCCTGTGATTCAGACGTGCAACTGCTGTGCCAGGAACAACCCCAGAACCTGGTCGGCTGAGCGGTCACGCGCAACGCTCAAATTCGTCCACGTGGCGGCCCCCGGTAGGCTAGGGGGGTGACTCCCGAAGAACTCTCCCTCGCCATATCCGCCTGCCTGAAAGACGCCGTCGCCGCTGGCGAAATCGCGCTTTCCGCATCAGCTGTCCCTGATGAGGTACGCGTGGAGCGACCGAAGAACCGGGACCACGGTGACTGGGCCACCAACATTGCCCTCCAGCTCGCCAAACAGGCAGGCACGAACCCGCGTGAATTCGCCACGATCCTCAGCGCACGGCTGAAGTCCATCAACGGCGTCTCGGCTGTGGACATCGCCGGTCCCGGCTTCCTGAACATCACGGTGGACGCCGCCGCGGCGGGTGCCCTGGCGAAGGCCATTGTGGAAGCCGGACGGGAATACGGCACCAACACCGCGCTCGCCGGCCACGTGGTCAACATGGAATTCGTCTCCGCGAACCCCACCGGACCGCTGCACATCGGCCACACGCGCTGGGCCGCCCTGGGCGACGCCATCGCCCGCGTCCTGCGCGCCTCCGGAGCCGAGGTCACCGCCGAGTACTACATCAACGACGCCGGCTCGCAGATGAATGTCTTCGCCAACTCCGTTTACTCCCGGCTCCACGGTCGCCCGGTGCCCGACGGCGGCTACCCCGGCCAGTACATCGCGGACCTCGGCCACGAGGTACTCAGTGAGCACCCGGACATCCGCGAGCTGACAGAGGTTGCCGCGATCCCGGTCATCCGATCCGCCGCCTACAAGGCCCAGATGAAGGACATCAAGTCCACCCTCGCGGACTTCGGCGTGGCATTTGACGTCTACTTCTCCGAACAGGAACTGCACGACGCCGGCGCCATCGAGAGTGCCGTTGCCCGCCTTCGCGAACAGGGCCACGTGTTCGACGACGGCGGTGCCGTCTGGCTGCGCACCACCGACTTCGGTGACGACAAGGACCGCGTGATGATCCGGGCCAACGGCGAGCCCACCTACTTTGCCGCAGATGCCGCGTACTACCTTTCCAAGAAGGACCGCGGCTTCACCGAAAAGATCTACCTCCTCGGCGCAGACCACCACGGCTACATCAACCGCCTCAAGGCCATCGCTGCCTGCGCGGGCGATGACCCCGAGGTGAACATCGAAGTGCTGATCGGCCAGCTCGTCTCCGTCAACGGCGCCAAGCTGTCCAAGCGTGCAGGGAACATCATCGAGCTCAAGGACCTTATCGACTGGCTGGGCAAGGACGCAGTGCGCTACTCCCTGGCCCGTTTCCCGGCGGACTCGCCGCTCACCCTGGATCCGGACCTGCTGAAGAAGCACAGCAACGAAAACCCGGTCTTCTACGTCCAGTACGCCCACGCACGTACCCGCGGCGCGGCCCGCAACGCCGTGGCCGCGGGAGTGGATCGCAGCGCGTTCGACGCTTCCCTGCTGGACCACGCCACGGAAAATGAGCTGCTTTCCTACCTGGGCAGCTATCCCTCCATTGTGGCCATGGCCGCGGAGCTCCGTGAGCCGCACCGTGTGGCCCGCCACCTCGAAGTGATTGCCGGCGCCTACCACCGCTGGTACGACGCCTGCCGCATCGCCCCCATGGGCGACGAGCCGGTAACCGACGTCAACCGCACCCGGCTGTGGCTCAACGACGCCACCAGCCAGGTACTGGCCAACGGCCTTGACCTCCTTGGCGTTTCCGCGCCGGAACGGATGTGATCCCCATGCCAGTGCAGACCGGAAATGCGGCGTCCCCGCTGGCTCCCGACTGGCTGTCGGTGCCGGCGGACCTGAACGCCCTGCACGAACCCATGTGGGCCGGCAGCGTGGAGCGGAACAACGACGGCGTCCTCACGGTGGGCGGCCTCGACGTCGCCGCCCTGAAGGAACAGTTCGGAACACCGCTGTTTGTGATGGACGAAGCCGACTTCCGTGCCCGGGCGCGCGCGTTCAAGGACTCCTTCGACGCAGCCTTCCAAGACATCTGCGGTGGAGTGGATGTCTACTACGCCGGGAAATCCTTCCTCTGCACCACAGTCGTCAAGTGGGTGGAAGAAGAAGGCCTGCGCCTGGACACCGCCTCCGGCGGCGAACTGGCAGTGGCCGCGCGCGCCGGCATTCCCGGTGAGCGGGTGGCCCTGCACGGTAACAACAAATCCGACGCCGAAATCAACCGCGCGCTGGACATGGGCCTGGGACGCATCGTGGTGGACAGCCTCGACGAACTGGTCCGCGTCGGCGCCATCGCGCACGGCCGCGGTGAGCAGGCAAAGGTCATGCTCCGGCTCACCCCCGGTGTCCACGCCCACACTCATGAATTCATCGCCACGGCCCACGAGGACCAGAAGTTCGGCCTGTCCATGGCCGGGGACTCCACCGACAAAGAGGGCCTCTCCGCGGCCGAGGAAGCGGTGGCAGCAGCTGCCGCACACCCCGGCATCGAACTGCTCGGACTCCACTGCCACATCGGCTCGCAGATCTTCGAGCCGGACGGTTTTGCGCTGGCCGCCGAGAAGCTCCTGCGGTTCCTGGCAGCCGTGCAGGAGAAGTACTCCATCGAGTTGCCCGAGCTGGACCTTGGCGGCGGCTACGGCATTGCGTACACACCCGTTGACACGCCCCGCCCCGCCGCCGACATCGCGACAGCGATGGCCGCCGTCGTGCGTTCCACGTGTGCCGAGCTGGGCATCACGTCACCCCGGATCTCCATCGAGCCGGGCCGCGCCATCGTGGGCAGCACCACCTTCACGCTCTACGAGGTGGGCACCCTGAAAACGGTCCGCGTCGACGCGCCGGCCGAAGCGGACGGGCAGGAGAACGTTACGTATCCCCGCCGCTATGTGTCAGTGGACGGAGGCATGAGCGACAACGCCCGCCCAGTGCTGTACGACGCGGATTATTCGGCAATTCTTGCCTCCCGCACCTCCGCGGCGTCACCGCAGCTGTCCCGCGTAGTGGGCAAACATTGCGAGAGCGGCGACATAGTTGTTAGAGATGTATACCTGCCCGAGGACGTGGCAGCCGGTGATCTGCTTGCTGTACCGGGGACCGGCGCCTACTGCTGGGCCCTGTCAAGCAACTACAACTATCTGGCCCGGCCGGGCGTTGTCGCGGTGCGCGACGGATCTGCCCGGCTGATTGTCCGCGGGGAAACCGAAGAAGATCTGCTCAACCGCGACATGGGAGT
>JBKKDH010000039.1:0-4283 GCA_046708445.1 Arthrobacter sp. | reverse complement strand
TGAGTATTTGATGCCTTGAGAGCCACTCAATCTTGCGCTTCAGAGCCACCGATCGTGCGGAAGAGAGCCAGTGGTGGTGTGCTTGGGAGCCACTGGCCCTCGACCTGATCGTTAGGCGCTGGCCAGGGCGGTCTGCTCCCTCATGTTGTAGGTGCCGGTGTCGACCCAGGTGGTGTTGTGGATGATGCGGTCCATGATGGCGTCGGCGTGGACGCCGGCGCCGAGGCGCTGATGCCAGTCCTTCTGTTGATACTGGGTGCAGAACACCGTCGACGTCTCGCCGTAACGGCGCTCCATCAACTCCAGCAACATCGTCCGCATCGATTCCGTCGGCCGATCAAGTAACCACTCGTCGATGACGAGCAGGGTGAAGGCAGCGTATTTCCGGAGGAACTTGCCGGCGCCGCCGGGGGTGTCTTGAGCTGCGACCCAGGCCTCTTCGAGGTCGGGCATCCGAACATAATGGGCGCGGATCCGATGTTCGCAGGCGCGTTTCGCGATCGCGCAGCCCAGATACGACTTCCCCGACCCGGTGAACCCCTGGAAGACGACGTTCTGCTGCCGAGTGACGAACAAGCAGGTCCCGAGTTGGGTCAGGAGCTGCCGGTTGAGGCCGCGCTCGTCGAGCAGGTCGATGCGCCGCAGGTCCGCGTTGGGGTAACGAAGCCCCGCCCGTCGGATCAGCCCGTCCACTTTCGAGTGCATGAAGGTGGAGTAGGCGTCGTCGACGACCAGGCGGACCCGTTCCTCGAACGACAAGCTGATGCTGAGGGTGTCGTCTTGGAGGTCGATGGCCTCCACCAGCTCGCCGGCGTTCATCTCGCGGAGCTTGCGTTTGGTCTCCCCATCCAGGACGCTCATCGGGTGCCTCCGGCGTAGTAGGCGCCGCCGCGAACATAACCGCCATCATCCGGCTCGGGCTCGGGGGTGTGTCCGGTTTTGTCCTGTCCGGTGTCGAGGATCGGCCGCAGGTGCGCATAGCGGGGTGAGCGGATCGGGCCCCGCAGCGCCAGCGCGCAGGCCGCTTCGAGGCGTGCCGGGGAGAATCGGCGCGACAGTTTCAGCACCGCCAGCGCCGCGTCGAAGCCGGCCTCATCGATGAACACGGTCTCGAAGATCTTGGCTGTCACTGCCGCCGTCGCAGGTCCGACCCGCGCCGCCCATTCCTCGATCCGGCCCCGGTCCCAGGCCTGGAAGCTGCGCCCCTCGGGCAGGTCCGCCTCGTTCGTCCGATACTGGTTGCTGGCCGTGGCCGGCAGCAGCAAATGACTGGTCAGGCGCTCGTCACGCCGGTAAACCTCCAGCGTCGTCTCCGTCACGCGCAAGTCAACGAGGGCGCCGATATGGCTGAAAGGGACGGAATAGAAGTTCTTCGCCCAAACCACGTGAGCGTTGGCGTTCACCTTGCGTTTATAGACCCACGTACTGATCTCGAATGGGGCCGCCGGCAGCGCCTGCAACAACGGCTTCTCCTCCGCGGTGAACACACTGAGGCGTGACCCGTCACGTTTCTGGAACGGCTCCCGGTTATAGGCATCGATCTGTTCCCGGATCCGCAGGCGCAGCTGCGCCAGCGACGTAAACTGCTCGTGCCGGAGGCCGGCGATGACCCAGGTCGCGACATGGGAGACGGTGTTCTCGGCACCACTCTTGTCTCGAGGGTGGCGAACTCTGCCCGGGAGGACCGCGGCCGAGTAGTGCGCCGCCATCTCCCGGTAAGCGTCGTTGAGCACGACCTCGCCCTCCTTCGGGTGGGAAATCACCCCGGTCTTTAAATTGTCCGGGACCAGGCGCGGGACGCTGCCACCGAAGAACGCGAACATCGCCGTGTGGGCGCGCAGCCACGACTCCTGCTTCATGTCCAGGCTCGCTTCCACGAACGCATACCGGCTGAACGGCAGGCACGCGACGAACAAGTACACCCTCGACAGCTCACCCGTCGTCGGATCCAACAGCTGCATCGTGGGTCCGGACCAGTCGACCTCGATACTGCGGCCGGCCTTGTGCCCGACCCTTGACGTCGCCCCCGAGATGGCTGCGTGGTCGCCATAGAGGCGGCAGAACCGGTCATAGCTCATCGTTGCCTGCGCCATGGACGCTGCGTCGACATACTCCTGGTGCAACAGCTTCAACGTCACCCCGACCCGGGCCAACTCAGTGTGAACCCGGGGCCAGTCCGGCTGCGCGAAGACGCTCTCATGAACGCCGCGGCCGGGGAACACGGCCGCATACACCTCGGCTTCCGACTGTTCCGCGACGTCATCCCAGACGACGCCGAGCCGGTCCGCTGCATCGAGCACCGCCTGGACGCTATTGCGCGCGATGCCCTGCGCCGAGGCAATCGACCTGCCTGATAAACCCTGATTTCGTAACTGCAAGACAAGTTTCGCCTTGATCTTCCGTACCATTACCGGTACTCCTCCCACCACGTGGCCATCACATGGTGGGAGGAGCTTTTCAGGTGGCTCTCAACCACGCCAATCGTGGCTCTGAACGACACGATCCCTCATCTGGGCAGGTGGCTCTGAAGCGCACGGCAGGTGGCTCCCTTGGAAGCCAGTATTCACGCAAGAGGCTGCCTCCCGTGACGCGAAGTCCCGGGAGGCAGCCTTTTCACCTAAAGAACGACGGCGGCGCTCAGTCCATGCCGCGGAGGTCCAGGACCAGCTCGGTGTCGCCGTCGGCCTGCAGCAGCAGGGGAATGCCCCAGTCCTGCTGGTACAGATGGCAGGCGGCGTGGTCGGGGATTTCGCCGTCCTCGGTCTCGGGCCCGTCGCAGGCCGCAGCGCGCGCCGTAATGTGCAGGATGCCCTCGGGGATGTCGGCGGAGAGCTCCAGGGTCCGTTGCAGCCCCACCGAGGTTCCTCCGCCGGCCACGATCAGCTCGGGCGGCGTGGAGGAGATCTTCATCTGGGTTGGATCGCCCCAGCGGTCATCGAGCTTCTGGCCGGTTGGCGCGGTGAAGCGGACCTTGAGCTCCAGGAGGCCGGGGGCAACCGGGCTCTTGGGCCGGTGGGTCTGCACCGCACCCTCATCCACCTGCTGGGCTTCCTTGGGGATCGGCACGTAGACCAGCTGGTGCTTGTTGGCCTCCACCACCACAAGCAGCGGTACCGAGCCCGCGGCCCGGGTGTGGTCCACAATGACGTCGGACGGTTCCGACAGTCCCCGCGCCAGCGTGGACACGGTCTTCGTGGCGGGGTCATAGCGGCGGACGGCGCCGTTGTACGTGTCGGCAATGGCCACCGAGCCGTCCGGCAGGACCGTGACGCCCAGTGGGTGCTGCAGGCGGGCCTCGGAGGCGGCCCCGTCACGGAAGCCGAAGTCGAACAGACCCTTACCGACGGCCGACTCCACGGTGACCGTGCCGCCGTCGTCAATCACCAGCTTCCGGAGGGCGGATGTCTCGGAGTCAGCCACCCAGATGTTGCCGTCCGCGTCTTCCGCGAGGCCGGAGGGCTGGGCGAACCAGGCCTCGTGGGCGTGGCCGTCCAGCAGGCCCTCCAGGCCGTTGCCGGCAGCGATGGCAACAGCCCCGGTCAGCGGGTCGAAGCTGAAAATCTGGTGCGTGCCGGCCATGGCGATCACCACGGCGTTGAGCTTGCGGGACCAGACCACGTCCCACGGCGAACTCAGGGAGACCTCAAGCGGGTGCTCACTGAGGAGGCCCGTGAAGCCGGCGGCGTCCTCGTCAACGCGGGCAGGACCCGTTTCCAGCAGCCGCTGGACGCCATTGCCCACGAGCGTGGTGGCCTTGCCGTCAGCAAGGGACAGCCCGCGGAGGCGGTGGTTGACGGAGTCGGCAATCACGACGTCGTAACCCACCTTGGCTGCCACATCTTCCGGGAGCAGCACCAGGCCCTGCGGCTCGTTGAACTGCGCGGTTGCCTGTACATGATCGGCTGAGGCGCCGGCGGGGCCATCAACATGGCCCTTGGTACCGGTGCCAAAGGTCGCCAGAACGGTTTCGAAGTCGGTGCCCAGCTCCACCAGGCGGTGGTGGCCGGTGTCGGTGACCAGCCAGGAACCGTGGGCCGCGGCACCCGCTGAAGTGCCGCCGTCGGATGTCCCGCTATACGAGGTGCCGCGTCCTGCCGGCAGGAACAGCGCCTTGCCGGGGAACCGCAGCGTGCCGGATGTGGCCTCCGGCGCCACGTAGGGGCCGGAGCCGCGGTGCAGGGTGCCCTTGGCCTCGTGTTCGGCGATCAATTCGGGGATGAGCACGGCCAGGCCGTCCGCGTGGCCTTCACCGGACAGGTGCGCCACGATGTAGCCCTCGGGGT
>JBKKDH010000038.1:0-25943 GCA_046708445.1 Arthrobacter sp. | reverse complement strand
CGACCGCACCGTGGAAATCTACGCCCGGATGGCTGTGGCACAAGCCGACGCCGGCGCACACATGCTGGGTCCGTCCGGAATGATGGACGGCCAGATCGCCGCCCTCCGCAAGGCGCTGGACGACGCCGGGCACACCACCACCTCGGTGGTTGCCTATGCAGCCAAGTACGCCTCGGCCTTCTACGGACCGTTCCGCGAAGCCGTTGACTCCCAGCTGAAAGGCGACCGGCGGACGTACCAGATGGACGCCGGAAACCGGCGCGAGGCCATCCGGGAAGTGGAACTGGACCTCGCCGAGGGTGCCGACATCATGATGGTGAAACCGGCCATGAGTTACCTGGACATCGTGGCCGACGTTGCGGCCATGAGCCCGGTCCCCGTGGCCGCCTACCAGATCTCCGGTGAGTACGCGATGATCGAGGCGGCAGCTGCCAACGGCTGGATCGACCGCCGCGCCGCCATCACCGAGTCCGTGCTGGGCATCCGGCGGGCCGGTGCTGACATGGTGCTGACCTACTGGGCTGCCGAGCTCGCCGGCTGGCTAAGGGAAGCCCGGTGACTTCCGGGCCCGCCTCGGAGCCGGTAGCTTCCCCGGCGGCGGGTCCCACCGCGCCGGTAGCCGCTGACCGGATCCTGCTGGGACTGAACACGTTTGGCGACGTCGGCGAGAATGCGGACGGCAGCCCGCAGCCGCATGCCCAGGTGCTGCGCCAGCTGCTCGAGCAGGCGGAACTGGCTGACGTCGTCGGACTCCACGCGTTTGGCGTGGGGGAGCATCACCGCAAGGACTTCGCCGTCTCCGCACCGGAGGTTTTCCTGGCCGCCGCGGCGGCCCGCACCCATCAGATCCGGCTGGGTTCCGCGGTCACGGTCCTGAGCTCGGACGACCCCATCAGGGTGTTCCAACGGTTCTCGACGGTGGACGCCCTCTCCAGCGGCCGGGCAGAGGTGATGCTGGGCCGCGGATCCTTCGTCGAATCGTTCCCGCTGTTCGGGCTGGACCTCGCAGACTACGACGTCCTGTTCGAGGAGAAGCTCGAGCTGTTCGACAAAGTGCGGTCACAGCAGCCCGTCCATTGGGAAGGCCGAACCCGCCCGGCGCTGCACGGCCTGAGCGTCTACCCGCCGCTGGAACACCACCTGCTGCCGGCCTGGATCGGCGTCGGCGGGACCACCGAATCAGTGCTCCGCTGCGCCCAGTACGGCTATCCCATCATCTTTGCCATCATCGGGGGCCAGCCGCGCGCCTTCGGACCGCTGGCGGACCTCTACCGGGAGGCGATGTCCCAATACGGGCACCCCCTCCAGCAGGTCGCAACCCATTCGCCCGGCCACGTCGCGCCGACCGATGAGCAGGCCCGGGAGGAGTTCTTCCCGCACTGGCTCAGACTGCGGAACAGGATCGGCGCCGAGCGCGGCTGGGGGCCCGCGGGGCGGCCCGAGTTCGACGGCCTCTGCGCTCCGGAGGGTGCCCTGTACGTGGGGTCGCCGGATACCGTGGCGCGGAAGATCGCCCGGCTCAAGGCGGACCTGGGCGTGGACCGTTTCGACCTCAAGTACAGCAGCGGCCCGTTGCCGCACTCGGCCATGATGCGCTCCATCGAGCTGATGGGCACGGCGGTGGCGCCCCGCGTGTCTGAACTGCTCGGTAACTCACGGGCCGGCGAACTGAAAGAATAGGAACCATGACTTCCAGCAACCCTCGCAACGAGGAACTCTTCGACCGCGCCCGCCGGCTGATGCCCGGCGGCGTGAACTCTCCTGTCCGGGCCTTCGGCTCCGTGGGCGGAACGCCCCGGTTTATGGTGTCCGCCAGCGGCCCGTACCTCACGGACGCCGATGGGAAAGAATACGTTGACCTGGTCTGCTCCTGGGGCCCTGCGCTCCTGGGCCACGCGCACCCCGCCGTGCTGGAGGCGGTCCACGCGGCCGTGGACCGCGGCCTCTCCTTCGGCGCGTCCACCCCGGATGAGGCCAACCTGGCAGCCATCGTGCAGGAACGTGTGCCGGCCGCGGAACGCGTCCGGATGGTGTCCACCGGCACCGAGGCCACCATGACGGCCGTCCGCCTCGCCCGTGGATTCACCGGACGCAACCTGATCATCAAGTTCGCTGGCTGCTACCACGGCCACCTGGACGGGCTCCTGGCCGCAGCCGGTTCTGGGGTCGCCACCCTGGCGCTGCCCGGTTCGGCCGGCGTTACGGAGGCTACCGCCGCTGAAACCCTCGTTCTGCCCTACAACGACCTCGCCGCCGTCGAAGCCGCCTTCGCCACCCATGGCGCCAACATCGCCGCCGTCATCACCGAAGCTGCCCCGGCCAACATGGGTGTGGTGACGCCCGCCGAGGGGTTCAACCTGGGCCTGTCCCGCATCACCCGCGAACACGGCGCGCTGCTGATCCTCGACGAGGTGCTGACCGGATTCCGCACCGGCTACTCCGGCTACTGGGGCCTCACCGGCGGCGCCTCCGACGCTGCGGAGCCGTGGACACCTGACCTGCTCACCTTCGGAAAGGTCATCGGTGGCGGAATGCCGACGGCGGCACTCGGCGGCCGTGCCGACGTGATGGACTACCTCGCGCCCGTCGGCCCGGTGTACCAGGCCGGAACCCTGTCCGGGAACCCCGTGGCCATGGCCGCCGGCGTGGCCACCCTGACCCACGCCACCCGGGATGTCTACTCGTTCATCGACGCCCGTTCGCTGGAACTTTCTTCTGCACTGTCCGCGGCTTTGGACTCCGCCGGCGTGGACCACTCCATCCAGTTCGCCGGAAACCTGTTCTCGGTCGCGTTCGGAACGTCGGCCACCGGCGTCCACAACTACGCCGATGCGCAGGGCCAGGAAACCTTCCGCTACGCGCCGTTCTTCCACTCCATGCTGGAATCCGGGGTCTACCTGCCGCCGTCCGTGTTTGAGGCGTGGTTCCTCTCGGCCGCACACAACGACGCCGCCATGAACCGGATCTTCGATGCCCTGCCCGCCGCCGCAAAGGCAGCCGCAGCCGCGCAAGCCTAGTACCGGCGTCGTTCCTTAAACCAAAAATCCCCGCCGTCCGGACCAATCCCCGCTCATTGCGAGGGGGAAAGGTTCGGACGGCGGGGATTTTCTGTTGGTCCGGCTAGAGGACGTCCGAGAGGAAGCCTTTCAGGCGGTCCGTGCCGGGGGACGTGAAGATCTGTTCGGGCGGACCCGATTCGACCACCACGCCGGCGTCCATAAACGTCACCGTGTCCGAGACATTGCGGGAGAAGCCCATCTCGTGGGTCACCACCACCATGGTCATGCCGCCCTTGGCGAGGTCCGCCATCAGTGCCAGGACACCCTTGACGAGCTCGGGGTCCAGGGCGGACGTGGCCTCGTCGAAGAACATCACCTCAGGCTTCATGGCAAGCGCACGGGCGATCGCCACACGCTGCTGCTGGCCGCCCGAAAGGTTGGCCGGGCGGGCATCAGCCTTGTGCTTCAAACCCACCAGGTCCAGCTGCTCCAGGGCCTCGGCATGCGCCTGGTCCTTCGGCAGCTTTCGGAGTTTGCGCAGCGCCAGCGACACGTTGTCCACCACGGTCTTATGCGGGAACAGGTTGAACTGCTGGAACACCATGCCGATCCGCTGGCGGAGCTCGTCCGGGTTGTCCTTCAGGACGGACCGGCCGTCCAGGAGGATATCGCCCTGGTCAGGCTCGATCAGCCGGTTCATGACCCGCAGCAGCGTGGACTTGCCGGAGCCTGACGGACCGATCACCGAAGCCGTGGTGCCTTTCTCCACATGGAGATCGATGCCCCGGAGCACGTGGTTATGGCCGAAAGAGAGGTGCAGGTTCTTGCCGGTCAGTGTGCCGGAGGTAAATTCCGTCATGCCTGTGCCCCCTTGCCGATAGGTGCTGCCAACTCGTCCGGTTCCTTCTTCTCAGGCCTGCCGGTACGGAGCCGGTTGTCGATGAAGTTCACGAAGTGGGTCAGCGGAACAGTAAGGAACAGGTACAAAAGGCCGGCGGCCACCAGCGGGGAGAGGTTCCCCGAGTTGGCCATGGCGTCGTTACCGATCCGGAAGATCTCGCGCTCGGAGGCGGCCAGGCCGAGCATGAACACCAGCGATGAGTCCTTGAGCAGTGAGATGAACTGGTTCACCAACGCAGGCAGCACCCGGCGGATGCCCTGCGGCACCACCACCAGGCGCATGGAGCTGCCGTAGCTGAACCCCAGCGCCCGGGACGCCTCCAGCTGCCCCTTCTCCACGCTCTGGATGCCGGAGCGGAAGATCTCACCGATATACGCAGCGGCGATGAGCGTCAGGGCCAGGACACCCAATGGATACGGATTCCTTGAGCCGGTCAGTTCACGGGCGAGCGGGCTGAGCCCGATCCCGATCACCAGGATCACCAGGATGGCCGGAAGGCCACGGAAGATATCGGTGTAGATGCGTGCCACCCAGCGTGCCCCGGCATTGCGGGAGATGCCCATCAGGGCAAGCGCCAGGCCCAGCAAAGAACCCAGGACAGCAGAGGTCACTGCCAGGATGATCGTGTTGGGCAGGCCAACCATGATCAGGGACGGCAGGACCTCCGCCATTGCACCCCAGTTAAAGAAGGTGTCGGCAAGTTGTTCCAGTGTGTCCATAGGGGCAGCGGCCCGGATCAGCTCTGGGGAACCGTGGCAGCCTTGCTGCCCGGCTTCCAGTCGCTCGGCATTTCGCGGTCCGGGTACCATTCCTTGGTCAGCTTGGACCAGGTTCCGTCTGCGATGACTGCATCAAGGCCCGAGTTCAGGGCATCGATCAGCGGCTGGTTGTCCTTGTTCACGGCGTAGGCAGTGAAGTTCTGGGTGTTGACCACGGATTCGGCGATGACGGTTCCGTCGCCTTCCTTGACCTGGCCGGTGGCCTGCTGCGACGGAGCAACCCAGGCGTCGACCTGGCCGTTGCGGACGTTGGCGTACACGGTGTTGTAGTCCGGGAAACGGATGGGTTCAAGCTTCAGCGTGTTGGTGACGTAGTCATCCTGCACGGTCCCCTGGACTACGCCGATGCGGAGGCTGTCGTCGAGGTCTGCGAAGCCCTTGACGTCGCCATCGGTCTTGGCCACCACTGCCATGAAACCGAAGTCGTAACCGTTGGTGAAGCCGACGTTTTCACGGCGCTTGTCGGTGGTCGAGATGGAGGAGGATCCGACGTCGAACTGCTTGTTCTGGACCTGCGAGAGCAGGGCGGAGAAGTCTGTGGCAACGAACTCGACCTCAAGGCCAAGCTTGCCGGCGATGGCGCGCAGCAGCTCGTTGTCGTAACCGGTGAACTTGCCGGAGGGGTCAAGGAAGATGTTCGGCGGGGCATCGGAGAGCGTGCCCACCTCAAGCTTGCCTTCGGTGTTCAAACCGAGTTTGGACTTGTCGATCTGGTCGATCGGGGTGACGTCAGCGGTGGTGTACTTGTCCAGCGTCTGCTGATCGCTGCCGGCCAGGGCGTCCGTGGGAGTGCCGGCAGGCTGTGAAGAAGCCCCGCCGCAGGCGGCGAGGGAGGCGGCCAGGGCAATTGCCACGGGAACGCTGGTCAGCCACTTCATGGCTTTCGATTTCATCAGGTAGTCACTTTCATCTGAGTCATAAGTTCATCCCGGCCGCACAGCTGCACACGTCGCGCCGGGGGTCTGCCGCATCAAGGGGACTGACGATCAGGGCAGGGGACCGCAAAACTTAATCATCTCACTAAGGACTAATTCAGCGGATAGGTGAAGATAAGGCGGCAACTTTCCCCTCTAGTCGAATATTGCTCGGCGAGGCTCCCTACGCCCCCTTGACTGGACTCGACTCTCCCGCCACAGCCGAATCACCGGTCGGTGCAGGGCGCCCATGCCGGGAGGGCGAATAAGTGTGAGTTAGCTCGCAGCTAGAAGTCGCCGCGGCTGGCATCCTCCGGCGGCAGGACCGGCCAGTCGCCTTCGATCACGGCTGCAGGCTTGGTCTTCCGCAGGTAGCCCTGGAAATCAGCTGCCTGGCTGACGGCCCAGTCCACCGGGAGCTGGTGAAGCTGGCTTGCCGGCATCCGGAGCTTGGGGAACTTGCCCGCCATCGCGTCCAGTACCCTGACCGTGGCTAAAGCATCCGCGGCGGACGTGTGGGCGTTGTCCAGGCTGACCCCATACTCCTCGCACAGGGCGGTCAGCGTCCGTTTCCCCTTGCGGTACCGGTCCACCTGCTTGTTCATGATGTAGGGGTCCAGGACGGGGAACCGGCTCAGCTGCTTGACGCCGTACCTCGCCGATTCGGCCGCCAGCACGGTGAAATCGTAGCTGGCGTTGAATGCAATCACGGGAACGCCGGCATCAAAAAGCTCCTGCAGGACGGTGGCGAGCTCCGTAGTCACCTCATGAGCGGGCCTGCCTTCACGCCTGGCCTGCTCGGTGGTGACGCCGTGGACGTCGCTTGCTTCGGTGGGGATCTCGACCCCCGGATCGGCCAGCCATTCGTGTTCCTTGATGACATCCCCCTGGTGGTCAACGACGGTTACCGACGCCGTGACAATGCGTGCCGCGCGGGAGTTCCGGCCTGTGGTCTCGAGGTCGAACGCTGCGCGGGGGAGGGTGTTCCAAGTGCTCATGCTTCCACGCTACCGGCCGGCACTGACAGTCTCCGGCAGCGCCGTCGGCGGGTCAGGAATTTCGTATTCTGCGGGCCTTGAGTGGGTATCACGTGGGCCAGGCGGACCCGTGGCACCGGTTAGGCTGGAACCATGCGGACGGAGTATGTCGAGGCGGTGCTGGCCGTGGTGGAGCTGGTGCCCCGGGGCGCCGCCGTTGCCTATGGCGACGTCGCCGAGCTGCTGGGAGCAGGGGGTCCGCGGCAGGTAGGTGCTGTCATGAGCCACTACGGCAGCGGCGTGCCGTGGTGGCGGATCCTCAAGGCCAGCGGACAGGCTCCCGAAGGCCACGAAGCCGCAGCACTGCGCCACTACCTGGACGAAGGAACGCCTCTTCTGGGCAGCCACGACGAGTTCCTTCGCACCGGTGAAGGCCGCTGGCGCGTTAACCTTGCTGCGGCCCGCTGGGCTCCCATGGACGCTGAATTCGACCAGCTGGACGCGATTGCGGACCGGCTGGAGCGTGGGCTTCATAAATTGTCCGTGGCTGATGATGAAATGTCCGTGTGACGCTAACAAGCCTGCAGACGGACCTCCTGCCCGACCCGCCTTTCGACTACCCCGATGACGCACAACCTGCAGCGGACCGCGCCGATGCACCCGGCCACCGTGCCAACGGGACCGGGCTCCGGCTGCTTCCGCCCCGCCGGCTGCAGGGCTCCGTCCCCGTGCTCTCAGCTGATCAGCGGGCCGCCGTGGAGGTCCCGCACGGCTCCGGGCCGGTCCTGGTTCCGGGCGCCCCTGGGACCGGCAAGTCCACAGTCCTGATCGAGGCAGCCGTCCGCCGGGCCCTCCAGGACGGTGTGGACCCTGAACGGATCCTGATCCTTGCCCCGGGCCGGCTGGCGGCAGACTCACTTCGTGACCGCTTCACCGCCAGGCTGGACAGGAGCCTGAGCACCACGCCGGCAAGGACCTGGGCCTCGTATGCCTTCGATGTGATCCGACGGGCCAAGGCTGAGGGCATCCTGCCGCTCCCGCGGCCGCCGCGCCTCCTGTCCGGACCGGAGCAGGACCTTATTATCAAGGAGCTCCTGGAAGGCCATGCCCTTCCCGGGCTGCAGCTGCCGTGGCCGGCTGACCTGGGCGCCGCGCTGGAGACCAGGGGATTCCGGCACGAAGTCCGCCAGCTCTTTGACCGGATCATCGAATCGGGCAGGACGGCCGAAGACCTCGAAGACCTGGGCCGCCGCTGCGGCAGGCAGGACTGGATCGCCGCCGCTGCGCTTTATGCCGAATACAGGGATGTCCTGGACCTCCGCATGCCTGAGGCATTTGACCCTGCTGGAATCATCACCGCCGCCCGGCACATTTTCCAGGATGCGCCTGACTTCCTGGCCGCCGAACGCGAGCGGCTGCAGTTGCTGCTGGTGGACGATATCCAGGAAGCAAACCCGGCTGTTTTTGAGCTGCTTGCGGACATCGCGGCCGGCAAGGACTGCTACGTGACCTCTTCCCCGGACACCGTTGTACAGGGTTTCCGCGGCGCCAGGCCAGATCTCGTAGCCGAGCTTCCGCGGCTTCTCTCTGCCGGCACGGCCGTCCTGGAAAGGCCGCTGTGGCACACACACCGGCACGCGCCCGCCGTCGCGCAGGCGTGGCTCGGGGTTGCCGGCCGAATCTCGCAACGCGCAGGCGGCCGGCTGGCCCGCCGGCTGGAGCAGCAGGATTCCGAAGGCCGGCCGCCCGGGCAACAGGGCGCCGTCGAAGCCCACCTGGTGCCCTCGCCGGTCCATGAACTGCGCTACGTTGCCCAGCGGATCCTGGACCAGCACATCAACCACGGCCGTGACCTGGCCGACATCGCTGTCATTGTCCGGAACGGAGGCCAGCTCAGCGAGCTTCAGCGCTATCTGTCCGGCCAGGGGATCCCCGTCCGGGTTCCCGTGGCCGAGTCCGCCGTACGTGACGAAGTTGCCGTCCGCCCGCTTCTCGACGCCTATGCGATTGCGCTGGATCCTGAGCTGCTGACCCCTGAATCGGCTGTTTCCCTCCTCACCTCGCGGATCGGCGGCGCAACATCGATTGAACTCCGCAGGCTGAGGCAGTCATTGCGGCGCGAAGAATTCCTGGGCGGCGGCGGCCGGTCCAGCGACGCCCTGCTGGTCGAAGCGCTGCTGGAGCCCGGTGCCCTGGCAACGCTGGGGATGGAAGGCAGGTCGGCTCGGCGCACCGCGCGCATGATCCAGGCCGGACGTGTTGCCGCCACCCAACCGGGAGCCAATGCGGAGTCCGTGCTTTGGGCCCTGTGGCACTCCACAGGGCTGGCGAATGCCTGGACAGAAACTGCCCTCACCGGCGGTCCCCACGGCGCCCGCGCTGACCGGGACCTTGACGCCTTGATGGCGCTTTTCCATACCGCGGAGCGTTATGTGGACCAGATGCCCGGGGCCGGTCCGGAACAGTTCCTGGAGTACCTCCTGAACCAGGAGCTTCCCATGGACACCCTGGCCGCCAGGGCGCAGGTGGACGACGCCGTCGAACTGATGACCCCCGCCAGCGCCGCAGGCAGGGAATGGCCCGTGGTGATCGTTGCGGGGCTCCAGGAAGGCGTGTGGCCCAATACCAGGCTCCGTGGCGAACTCCTGGGCAGCACCCTGTATGCCGATGCCGTGGAGCATGGCGTGGAATACGCATTGCAGCTTGACCCGCTAAGCCGCCTGCGGGACATCCGGTATGACGAACTCAGAAGCTTCTCAACGGCCGTCTCCAGGGCTCAGGACCTCCTGATCTGCACGGCCGTCTCGTCCGAGGACGACCAGCCCTCCTCGTTCCTCGACTACGTGGCGCCGCTGCGTCCGGGCCAGGAAAGCCGCGGCTTCACCCCGGTGGAGCGGCCGATGACGCTCCGTGCCCTCGTCGCGGAGCTCCGGCAGTACGCCCAACTCGACGGCAGGTACGCTCCGGAAGCGGCGGAGGCTGTCAGGGTCCTTGCCCGCCTGGCTGCAGCCAATCCAGCTGTGCCCGGCGCGCATCCGGACAGCTGGTGGGGCCTGGCCCCCCTGACCACCACGGATGCGGTCGTGCCGCCCGGCGGAACGGTCTATGTTTCGCCGTCGAAGGTGGAGTCGGTCCAGAAGTCTCCACTGGACTGGTTCGTGCAGGCGGCGGGCGGCGAGGCCGCGACTGATTTCGCCCGAAGCCTGGGCACACTGGTCCATGCCATTGCCCAGGACCTGCCGGACGCCTCCGGCAGTGAATACGTCACAGAGCTCGTCCGGCGATGGCCGGCGCTTGGCATGAAGGACAACTGGGAAGGCCGGCTCGATTTCCAGCGTGCCGAGGCCATGGTCCGCAAACTCGCCCAGTACGTGCTGGTGATGCGGAGCGAAGGGCGCAGCCTGGTGGGGGTGGAGCAGGACTTTGCAGTTCAGCTGCCGGACGTGGTCCCGGGAGCGGGCAGGGCCAGCGACGGCCCCCGGGAACCGGTGCTGGCCGGCGACGGCAGCGAAACCGCGTCGTCGCAGGACCAAACCCGGTCAGCCGTCCTCCGCGGCCAGGTTGACCGGCTTGAGATCGACACCGAAGGCAGACTCGTGGTCGTGGACCTGAAGACCGGGAAAAGGCAGCCCGGCAAGACCGAACTTTCCCGCCATCCCCAGCTGGGGGCCTACCAGGCCGCAGTCCTCGCGGGCGGATTCGGCGATGCTCCCGGCGTACCCAAAGAGGCCACGCCGGGCGGTGCCGTGCTCGCCCAACTGGGAACGGGAACCAAGGGCCCCGGCGTCCAGCAGCAGGAATCGCTCGATCCCCGGGACAACTGGGCCCTTGACCTGGTGAACGGCGCGGCGGAAGTCATGGCGGGGAGCGTTTTTGAAGCCAGGCACGACCCCGCCAAGGGCGGGCACGGCGGTCACGGCTGCAGGCTTCCCGAAGTCTGCCCCCTCTGTGTCCGCGGAAAGCAGGTAACAGAATGACCCAGCCAACGGGCCTTCCCGAGCCCCGCTTCAGTCCCGAACAACTGACCCGGCTCCTGGGTGAAAAGAACTCACCCACAGCCGAACAGTCCGCGATCATATCCTCGCCCCTGACCCCCCGGCTGGTCATTGCCGGCGCAGGATCGGGCAAAACGGCCACCATGGCCGACCGCGTGGTCTGGCTTGTCGCCAACGGATGGGTGAGGCCGGAGGAAGTCCTCGGGGTCACGTTCACCCGGAAGGCTGCCGGTGAACTCGCCACCCGGATCAGGGCCAAGCTGGCAGCGCTGCAGCGCATCGCGGCCCAGGACACCGGACACGTGGTGTTCCCGGAGGGCCTGCTCAGCAGCGATGCCCTTGAGCCGAAAGTATCCACGTACCACTCCTTTGCCAGCGGCATCGTGTCCGACTACGGGCTGAGGCTGGGCGTGGAACGTGACGTCGTGCTGCTGGGCGGCGCCCAGGCCTGGCAGTTGGCCAGCGAGGTGGTTGAGGCATTCGACGGCGAGTACCGCCATTTCAGCGCAGCAAAGTCCACCTTGGTGAAGGCCGTCATCCAGCTTGCCGGCGAATGCGCGGAACACCTCCAGGAGCCGGCGGACGTCGAGTCCTGGCTGATGGCACGGATCGCAGAGTTCGAAAGCCTGCCCTACGTTGCTGACGGTAAAAAGAACCCGACCCAGGCCGCAATGGACGTGGCCGCCATGCTGAGGACCAGGGCCAGCGTCGCGGACATGGTGGGCCGCTATTCAGAGGCCAAGCGCGCCCGCGGAGCCCTCGATTTCGGTGACCTGGTAGCGCTCGCGGCACGCGTGGCCCGGGAGGTCCCGCTGGCTGCGGAGATGGAGCGCCAACGCTACAAGGTGGTGCTCCTGGACGAATTCCAGGACACCTCCTACGCCCAGCTGGTCCTCTTCTCGCGGCTCTTCGGCGGTGGGCACGCCGTCACCGCCGTGGGGGACCCAAACCAGTCCATCTACGGTTTCCGCGGCGCCTCCGCAGGCCAGTTGTTCCACTTCGTCCGGGAGTTCCCCGTCCGGATACACGGCCCACAAGCAGAGGAAAACTTCAAACCTGCCCCTACCTCCTACCTGACCACGGCCTGGCGCAATGGCCGGTCCATTCTCGAGGCCGCCAACGTCATGTCCGAGTCCCTGGGCAGGGCAGCCGCGCACAGGGAACCTGCCGGCGCCCCGGGACCTGGCTCCCACGGGGCGCCCACCGCGAAAGTCCCGCCGCTCCAGCCGAGCCCGTACGCCATAAATGGACGCGTGGTGCTTGGACGGTTCGCGACCGACGTCGAAGAGGCCTCAGCCCTTGCCGAAGACGTCCTGAAGTACCGGCTCACCGACTTTGAGCTCAAGCCTGATGGCACTCCCGTGCCTCCGGCGCTCGCTGTGCTATGTCGTCGCCGCGCCCAAATGGAGACCATCAGCCGGCAGCTGGAGGCCCGCGGAATCCCCTACGAGATTGTGGGACTGGGCGGCCTGCTGGACACCCCGGAAATTGTCGACCTCGTCTCAACCCTGAGGGTGCTGGCCGATCCGGGACGGTCCGATTCCCTGATGCGGCTCCTCGCAGGCGCCCGGTGGCGGATCGGCCCCGCAGACCTGATGGCTTTCCGCGACTGGTCCAGCCAGCTGGCACGCAGGCGCGGGCAGCCTGCCGCAGGGCCTGAGGCGGAACCGGGGGCCGGGGGCGTCGGGACAGCAGCCGACGACGGGCCGGTGGTTGAGAGCGACCTGACGGATGGTTCCAGCCTCGTGGAGGCGCTGGACTGGCTTCCGCGCGACGGCTGGACATCGTCACACGGACGATCCCTGAGCGTGGAAGCCAGGGAGAGGCTCCGCCGGCTGTCCGCGGAGCTCAGGCAGTTGCGCGGCTACCTTGGCGATGACCTGACCACGCTTCTCGGAGAAGTGGAACGCGCCATGCTGCTGGACATTGAGGTGGCGGCGCGCCCGGGTATCAGCATCCACCAGGCCCGCCGCAACCTTGACGCCTTCCAGGACGCTGCGGCCGGATTCCTGAGAACGTCGCAGCGGGTGGACATCCTGGCGTTCCTGGCCTGGCTGGAGGCTGCCGCCGCCGAGGAGAACGGCCTCGACGCGCCGGCCGCGGACATCAACCGCGAAGCGGTGCAGCTCCTTACGGTCCACGCGTCCAAAGGGCTCGAATGGGACGTGGTTTTTGTGCCCGGCCTCAACGCGGGCGCATTCCCCAGCAGCCGCGATTCGCGGTGGAGCAGCGGGGCCGCTGCCCTGCCCTGGCCGCTGCGCGGTGACCGCGCGGACCTGCCCCAGTGGGACCTCGACCAGCCTGACCAGAAAGGCTGGCTCGATGCGGAGAAGGAATTCAGGTCCGCCGTGCAGGCTCACGGAGAGTCGGAGGAACGGCGCCTCGCCTACGTCGCTTATACCCGAGCCAAGCACGTCCTATGGGTGTCCAGTGCCGCCTGGGTTGGCTCGAGGGCGGGCCGGTCCGAGATGTCCCCGTTCCTGGCAGAACTGGAGCCGCTGGCAGCCCCGTCCGGGGCCGGCACGGACACCAGTGCTGCAGTGGTCCACCCGGCCTCGGTGGACGAGGCCTCCCTTCCGGAGAAGAGTCCGCTGACGCTGGAAACAGAAATGGCCGAATGGCCCTACGACCCACTGGAAGGTCCGGTGGATCCCAGGACGGGACAGCGCCTTCGCCTCGTTCCCGGCCGGCGTGCAGCGATGGAAATGGCCGCCGCGCAGTTGCTCGCCGCCCTGGGCGGCCAAGCCCGGGACGCGGATCCTGCCCGCGGGCTCCGCGGCCCCGCCTCAGGGTGGGACGCGGAAGCTTCACTCCTCCTGGAACGGCGCTCCAGCCGTGCACGTGGACAGGATGTGCACCTGCCCAGCCACATTTCGGCGTCCACCCTCGTTGACCTCGGCGAGGATCCGGCGGCTGTGCTGGCACGCCTCAGGAGGCCGGTTCCCCGGGAACCGGGCATGTCCGCGCGGAAAGGTACCGCCTTCCACTCCTGGGTCGAGGAATACTTCGGTACCGCCGGAATGCTCGACCTCGGCGAGGCACCGGGAGCGGACGACCACATCGACGCCGCCTACGACCTCGACGACATGGTGGCCACGTTCCGGGCGTCGGAATGGGCCAACCGCTCCCCGGCATTCGTTGAGGTGCCTGTGGAGACCCGCGTGGGGGACGTGGTGGTCCGCGGCCGGATTGACGCTGTTTTCCGTGACGCGGACGGCCGGTGGGACCTCGTGGACTGGAAGACAGGCCGCCGTCCCGCCGCCGCCCACCTTAAAGCCAGGTCGGTTCAGCTTGCGGCCTACCGGCTTGCCTGGGCCAGGCTGAAGGGCATCGCCGTCGATGAGGTGCGGGCAGCATTCTTCTACGTGGCCGATAACCAGGTGGTCCGACCGCACGACCTCGCATCGGCGGAAGACCTGGAGGCGATGGTGTCGGAGTCCTACTCCGTCAGTGCTTCTTGACGTCGATGACGGTGATGGCTGCCGTGGACGTATCGTCGGCCGACGGAACCTTGGCCGGGGCTTCAGCCGGGGCAGGCTCCCCGTCCTGCGCGGGTTCGTCATCCGGGATCGGCGACACCTGGACAGCAGGCAGGACCGGCGCCGGAATCGGGAGCACCGTCACGGGCTGAACGATCCCAGGCGACACACCGGCGACCGCGGGGTTTCCGGCTGGACCCTGCGCGCTCCCGGCACCCTGCCCGGAGCCGCCGTCGGCCGTGTCCGTCGCGGGCTGAATGGTCCCGGCGGGAGCAGTGCCGGCCGGAGCCGCGGGGGAGGGGAGCGGTTCAACGCTGATTGCCTGCCCGCCGTGCTCGGCAATGTCGCTGGCGAGGGTTTCCAGCATGCCCTCCGCCTCGGAAACCATCATGGCATCGCCGGCTGCGATGCCTTTGACGAGGTACTGCGCCAGCGCAAACTCGGCGGACAGTGCGGCCCTTCGCAGCAGGTGCTTGTCCGGGGCGTCCCGGCGGCTCTCCGTGTAGCTGCTCAGGACGGTGTCCACGAAGTCCTGTTCGTTCGAAGCCACCAGCCAGGCGAAGTCATCGGCGGGGTCGCCGATCCGCAGGTCTGTCCACCCGGTGACGGCTGTCACGCGGTTGCCCTCCACCAGGAGGTTGTCTTCGTGCAGGTCGCCGTGGACCACGCAGGGGTTGAACCGCCACAGGGATACGTCTTCGAGCGCGTGTTCCCAACGGCGCAGGAGGGACGGCGGGATCTTGCCCGTGGTGGCGGCCTGGTCCAATTCGTTCAGCCTGCGCTGGCGGAATTCGTTCGGAGTATAGCTGGGCAGGTCTGCATTGCTGACCAGCGCATGGGGCAGGTCGTGGATTGCGGCCAGGGCCACGCCGATTTCGCGGGCGAGCTGGTCCGGGCCAGCGGTAAGTTCCTCCACGCTCCGGGTGGAACCGGCCAGGTGGGAGTAAACGAAGGTGCTGAGGGCGCCCAGGCGTACGCTGCCGGCCACCGTGGGCATGAGAAAGGGCAACTCGGCCCGGATGCCCGGAGCGAACGCGCGCAGGACCAGAAATTCCGTCTCCAGCCTGGCGCTGGCTTCAGCGTGCCGCGGCGACCTGACCCTCCAGCGCTTTCCTTCCGAGTCGAGGAGCAGTGCGGTGTCGAAGTCGGCGGCATCATCCGGAGCGGAGCTGACGGCAGTTGGGGTCAGCCCGGGGACTGCCGCGGTTGCTACGGCTGCCAGTTCGATCGGTTTTCTTCTCACCGTTCCACGGTAGATTGACAGGCGTCCAAGACAACGGTGCACGGGCGGCGAGTCTTCAGATATGCGGCAAATCTCTGCCTGCAGCCACAGTGACCGTCTCCGGGCTCCCAAAATGTCAATTGTCGGCCCGAATCAGTACGGTGGACACATGAGTCATGCGGAGTCCGCTACACCGGCCTACCGGACGCAGGCAGTCCGGCTGCCCGCCAACCACCTGTTCGATACCGTACTTCCCGCGCGTCCCGCAATGGTGGACCGGGGCTCTGCAGCCCGGACCCGCCCGGGCATGGTGAATGAGCTGCTGGGCCGTGACGGCGCGGTAGCGGTGATCCTGTCCGGGCGGCAGGCCCTCGTGACCGGAAACAGCCTGTACCTGGCTGACGCCCACGGTCTGGTGAAGGACCTCAAGCACCTTGGATCCGCGCCGGAGCAGGTGATCTATCTGGGGGCCGCCCTGGACCGTTCGGACCTGGCGGAGGGAACCGAGCTTCTCCTCGTGGTGCTGGCAGACGCCGTAGCCCCGGGCACTGCGGGAATCCCCGCTGATGCGTATTGGACGGGCTTCCGGGACATTGCTGCCGAGCTTAATCCCACGGACACAGCTCTGTTCGTCGAAGCCAGCGCCATCGCCAACTGGCACGCCGGACACACGCACTGCCCCCGGTGCGGCGCCTCCACGGTTGTGGAGTCCGGCGGATGGATGCGACGCTGCCCCCAGGACAACTCCGAACACTATCCGCGCACGGATCCGGCCATCATCGTCACCGTTGTGGGGCCGGACGGGAGGCTGCTGCTGGGCGGCGGCGGCCCGCTGGACGCCAGGAACTACTCCACCCTCGCCGGGTTCGTTGAACCGGGGGAGTCACTTGAGCAGGCCGTGGTCAGGGAAATCCATGAGGAAGTCGGCGTCAGGGTTTCCGGCTGCCAATACCTGGGTTCGCAGCCCTGGCCGTTCCCGGCCTCCCTTATGCTTGGATTTACGGCCATCACCGCGGATGCCGAGGCAACGCCCGACGGCGTGGAAGTCACCAGGGCGCGCTGGTTCAGCCGGGAGGAACTCCAGGAGGCAGTGCTCACCGGGGAGATCACCATCTCCAGCCGGCTGTCCATTGCCCGTTCGCTGATTGAGCATTGGTACGGCGGACGGATCCTGGACCGCACCGACGCCTGAACGCCAGGCCGCATCCACCGACCAGACTCCAGCACCAGGTAGTCGAGACAACAGAGCAGCAGAGTGACTACAGAGAAATTTGACAGTGCAGTGGACAGTTCAGCGTCCCTTGAGGACCGCATTCTGGGCGGCCTGGACGCCGAACAGCGGGAAGTTGCGAGCACACTGAACGGCCCGCTGTGTGTGCTTGCCGGTGCCGGAACAGGCAAGACGCGTGCCATCACCCACCGCATTGCCTATGGCGTGCACTCCGGGGTCTACAGCCCGCAACGCCTCCTTGCCGTGACCTTCACCGCCCGCGCCGCCGCGGAAATGCGCAGCAGGCTGCGGGACCTCGGCGTGGGCAACGTCCAGGCCCGGACATTCCACGCGGACGCTCTCCCGCTGCTCCAGTTTTTCTGGCCCCAGGCCGTCGGCGGCACCCTTCCCAATCTCCTGGACCACAAAGCCCAGATGATCGCCGAGGCCTCCCGCCGCCTGCGGCTTAGCACGGACAGGGCTTCCATCCGGGACCTCGCCTCGGAAATCGAGTGGGCGAAAGTCTCCATGCTGACCCCCGCCAACTACCTGGAGAACGCCCAGGGCAGGGGCACGCCTGGCGGGTTCGACCTCACCGCCGTGGCCCGGGTCTTCCAGTCCTACGAGGACGTCAAAACCGACCGCAACGTCATCGACTTCGAGGACGTCCTGCTGATCACGGTAGGCATCCTGCAGGAGGACCAGAAGGTCGCGGCCACGGTGCGCGAACAGTACCGCCACTTCGTGGTCGACGAATACCAGGACGTTTCCCCACTCCAGCAACGCCTCCTTGAGCTGTGGCTCGGCGGCCGCGACGAACTCTGCGTCGTGGGTGATGCGAGCCAGACCATCTATTCGTTCACGGGTGCGTCCCCCAAACACCTGCTGGGCTTCAAGGCAAAATACCCCGAGGCCAACGTGGTCAAGCTGATCCGGGATTACCGCTCCACGCCGCAGGTGGTCAAACTTGCCAACGACCTCCTCGCGGGGCGCCGAAGCGGCGGGCCAGTGGCGGACGCAGCGTGGGCGGCGCCCCTGCAGCTGGTGGCCCAGCGTCCGGCAGGGCCGGTTCCCCAGTTCACGGAGTGTTCCGACGACGAGGCAGAAGCGGCCACCGTGGCCCTCAAGGTCCAGGCACTGCTCGACGCCGGCACACCCGCAAGCCAGGTAGCTGTCCTCTTCCGCACCAACGGACAGTCCGAAGCCTACGAGCAGGCGCTGGCCGCCGCGGGCATCGGTTACCAGTTGCGCGGCGGTGAACGTTTTTTCGCCCGGAAGGAAGTCAGGGACGCCATCCTTCAGCTGCGGGCGGCAACCCGGGCTGTGGCCGAAAATGCCACGCCGGAACCGCTGGGGCAGCTCGTCCGCGACATCGTGGCATCCCTGGGCTACACCGACTCCCCGCCGCACAACGGGGGTGCACTGCGGGAACGCTGGGAATCCTTGGCGGCACTGGTTGCCCTCGCCGACGAACTGGTCCAGGTAAGGGGTGAACAGTTCAGCCTTGCAGACTTCGTCAATGAACTCCAGGAACGTTCATTGGCGCAGCATGCGCCCACGGTCCAGGGCGTCACCCTGGCTTCGCTGCACGCAGCCAAGGGCCTGGAGTGGGACGCAGTGTTCCTTGTTGGCCTCAGCGAAGGGCTGATGCCGATCTCCTTTGCGGACACACCGGAAGCGGTGGACGAGGAACGGCGGCTCCTGTACGTCGGAATCACCCGCGCCCGCGAGCACCTTTTCCTGTCCTGGTCCACGGCGCGGACTCCCGGCGGCCGGGCAAACCGGAAGCCGTCCCGTTTCCTTGACGGTCTTCGGCCGGACTCCGTGGCCAGCTCCACAGCCCGCGGCAAGGCACCTGCGCCCCGCCGGAAAGCTGCCAAGCCTGCCACCTGCCGGGTCTGCGGCAGCATGCTGGCCAGTGGCGCTGAACGCAAAGTGGGGCGCTGCAACGACTGCCCGCCCAGCTACTCGGAACAGACCTTCGACGCTCTCCGGCACTGGCGCAAGGAAGTTGCGCTGTCGGCCGAAGTCCCTGCCTTTGTGGTGTTCACCGACGCCACCCTGACCGCCATAGCCGAGGCGCGTCCGTCGTCGCTGGAGGAACTGGCCACGCTCGCCGGCGTCGGCCCGTCCAAACTTGAACGCTACGGTGAGGACGTGCTGAAGGTCCTCGTCGAAAGCACCACGCTGTGACCCCGCCGGCGAAACAGCGGCAAGGGCCGCAGCTGACCACGGCAGACGGCGCTCCGGTGGAGGTGCGGCGGTCAGCGCGGCGCACCCGGACCGTAGCGGCATTCTGGGAGAACGGGACAGCTGTGGTGGCGATCCCGGCGCGTTTCACAGCTGCCCAGGAATCCGAATGGGTGCACCGCATGCTGGAGAAGCTGCACCGCCAGGGCACCCGCCGTGCGCAAAAACGCCGGAACCAACCGGCCACTGATGCCGGGCTCGCGGCCCACGCCGCTGAACTGTCCGCCCGCTACTTCGGTGGCCACGCAGTCCCGACGTCGGTCCGCTGGGTCAGCAACCAGAACTCCCGTTGGGGTTCAGCGACGCCGTCCGAGGGCACCATCCGGCTTTCCGACAAGCTCCGGTCCATGCCGCAGTGGGTGATCGACTACGTCTTGCTGCACGAACTGGCCCACCTCCTCGTAGCCGGGCACAACGCCGCCTTCTGGAAGTTGCTGGAGGCCTATCCGGACACGGCGCGGGCCAAGGCCTTCCTGGAGGGGGTCTCCTTCGCTACCTCCAGGGGCCTGGCCGCCGGTGCTGATGGCGGACAATCCGGCACGGAGGGCAGCACACCAAGCCAGCCCGCGCTGTGGCCGGGCGACGCAGACTAGGTTCGTCCTGGGTGCAGGCTTCTATCCCTTGGGCTGGTCGCCGCCGGCGCCGCCCTCAGTGTCGTCCTTGCTGCTCCCGTCGCCGGAATCATCAGGGTCTGTACCGCTCCCGGCCTCATCTTCGCCCTGTTCCGGTGCAGCTTCGAAGCCACCGCTGAGCAGCTTCTGCAGGGCATCGTCCACTTCACTGTCGCTGGCCTCGGCCAGCTTGCGGCGGCCGCTGAATCCCAATGGATCGTCGAGGTCCTCGGCGGTGGGAAGGAGATCGGGATGGTGCCAGATGGCGTCACGCCCTTCGATGCCGCGTTCCTTCTTGAGGGCCGCCCACAGGGTGGCGGCCTCGCGCAGCCGCCGGGGGCGCAGCTCCAGGCCCACCAGGGAGGAAAACGCGTGCTCGGCGGGACCTCCGGTGGCACGGCGCCGGCGGACGGTTTCACGGAGCGCGCCCGCTGAGGGCAGAAGCTTCTCGGTGGCGGCGGCCGTGAGTTCATCGACCCAGCCCTCGACGAGGGCCAAGGCAGTTTCAAGCTTTTCCAGCGCCTGTTCCTGGGCCGGCGTACGCTGCGGCATAAACACGCCCTGGGACAGTGCCTCCTGGATGCCTTCCGGGTTGCTCGGGTCCAGGTCCCGGGCCAGCTCTTCAATCCTGGACGTGTCGATGTGGATGCCGCGGGCGTAGGCCTCGATGGCGCCCAGCAGGTGGCCGCGCAGCCAGGGAACCTGGACAAAGAGGCGCGCGTGGGCTGCCTCGCGGACGGCCAGGAACAGCCGGATGTCGTTCTCCGGCAAGCTGAGGCCTTCGCCGAACTTTGCCACGTTGGCCGGAAGCAATGCCATTTCCAGGTCTGCCAGCGGAACGCCGATGTCCGTGGAGCTCACCACTTCGGCGGACAGCGCGCCGATGGCCTGCCCCAGCTGCATGCCGAAGATCGCGCCGCCCATGTTCTGCAGCATGGACGAGGCGCCGCCCATCATGGACTTCATCTCTTCCGGCATCTGTTCCGTCATGGCGCTGGACAGTGCGTTGGCGATGCTGTTGGCAACGGGTTCCGTCAGCCGCTTCCATGTTCCCAGCGTTGCCTCCACCCATTCCGCGCGGGACCAGGCCCGGCCGATCAGGCCGGTGGCCGGCAGGTCCGTGACCGGATCAAGCCACAGCTCGGCGAGGCGCAGCGCCTCGTCCACTTCCCGGGACTGCAGCGACGTGACGGACGGGTCAGCGCTGCTCGCCGCAACCCGCCGGGCGTTCTCATGGGCGAGCTGCCAGTTGGCGGGGCCCTCGGAGGGCGCGCTCATCATGGCCTGGACCTGGGAGAACATCTGCGCCAGGAGGTTGGGGTCGTCAGGCAGGCCGGCTGCCTTCGCGAGTTCGGCGGGGTCGATGTTTTCCATGCCCTTGCCGCCCATGAGGTTCTGCAGCATTTCTGTCAGCGGATCCTTGGGGGCGTCATCGCCGTTGGACGGATTGAGTGGGTTGGAGGTCATGATTACGCCGATCGTCGGTGTGACTGCTGATCAACTTCACGGTACCCCGGGCAGCGGCGGCTGTCTGCCGGACAGCGCTGACGTTCGCTGTAGGCAAAGAGCTTGCTGGCCGCCGGGACGCGTAATGTTGGAGGGGTGACTACGACGCGTGGCGACCATCCCCCTGAGGACCGCACAACCGGGCCCGACGCCGGCACAGGGCCTATCGACTACGAGCCGGACGCCTGGCCGGTGGACGGCGCAACTCCCGGCAGTCCGGAACCCTACGGCCCCACGGCTTTCCGCCGTCCACGGCACGGCAAGAAGGTCTCCCTGCTGATGGTCTCCGGAGTGGCGTCCTTGGGGCTCGGCCTCGCCGCCGGAACGCTGCCGGTGCCGTACGTCGTCGAAAAACCCGGTCCCACCTTCAATACGCTGGGCGAAGCCCGGGGTGAACCGGTCATCAGCGTCACAGGGCGCGAGACTTATCCGGCGGCCGGGAACCTGGACCTGACCACCGTCTACGTCGAGGGCGGTCCCAACGGTCCGGTCAGCATCCTGGGCGCCTTCGCGGCCTGGCTGGATCCGTCCAAATCGGTGTATCCCGAAGAGCTGATTTATCCCACGGGAACCACGAGGGAACAAGCCGACGAACAGAGTTCCGTCGCCATGACCACGTCCCAGGAGAACGCCGTTGCATCGGCTCTCAAGGAGCTGGACATCCCCTTCAGCCAGGAGCTGCAGGCCGCGGGGCTATCCACCGGTTCCCCCTCCGAAGGGAAAATCGCGCCAGGCGACGTATTCCGGTCGATCAACGGAAAGCCCATTACCGCACTCTCCGTCATTCAGGATGAACTGGCCGCCGGTAAGGGCGCGCCTGCAATCGTGGTGCTGGACAGGGGAGCGGAGCAGGTCACCGAGACCATCACACCAATGGATAACGGCGAGGGCCGGTACATCCTTGGCGTGATGCTTAAATACAAATTCACTTTTCCTTTTGACGTGAACATCTCCCTGGACAAGGTCGGCGGCCCCAGCGCCGGGATGATGTTCTCACTGGGCATCGTCGACAAGCTGACCCCCGGGGACCTCACGGGCGGACGGCACGTTGCCGGCACCGGCGAGATCACCCCGGACGGCAAGGTGGCACCCATAGGCGGCGTCGCGCAGAAGATGCAGGGCGCACGGGCTGCGGGGGCCACCCTGTTCCTGGCGCCGGCAGCCAACTGCGTTGAGGTTGTCGGGCACATTCCCGAGGGGTTGCAGGTGGTGAAGGTGGCGAACCTCGCCGAGGCGCGGGACGCCGTCGAGCTCGCCGCGTCGGGGCGGGACGCCTCCGGCCTTGCGGCCTGCACCAGCAACTAGACTGAGGCAGGAACTAAGCTTTACTGTCACTCGTGGCAGATATGACGGACGTTGCCATTCGTTTGACCGGTACCGGACGTCGCACGCACGCACGCTTCGAATGTTAATCTGACGACCAGCTATGAGGTACCGAGTTTGTCCCGTCCTGCCAGCCCCATCCCGCCCGGAAGACCCCCCTCAAGACGAGGTGCCCTGACACCTACCCTCGTTGTTGTCGCCCTCGTGGTGGTAGGTTTCATTTTCTTCGCCAATGTGTGGACTGACGTTTTGTGGTACCGGCAACTTGGCTTCTTCGAAGTGTTCCTGACAGAGAACCTGGCCAGGATCGGTATCTTTGTCACCGGGTTCGCCATCATGTTTGCCGCGGTGTTTTTCGCGATCCGGATTGCCTACCACGCCCGGCCGGTCTACGCGCCGGACTCCGAGATCAGGGACAACCTGAACCGGTACCAGGCCCAGCTTGAGCCGGTCCGCCGCGTGGTCATGCTCGGACTGCCCATCCTTTTCGGCCTCTTTGCCGGCAGTGCCGCGGCCAGCCAGTGGCAGAAGGTCCTGCTGTTCTTCAACCAGGAACCCTTCGGCCAGGCTGATCCGGAATTCAATATGGACCTCAGCTTCTACCTGATGACCCTGCCGTTCCTGGGATTCATCACCGGTTTCCTCATCAGCGTGGTCGTGGTGGCCGGCATCGCCGGGATCCTCACGCACTACCTGTACGGAAGTATCCGCCTCATGGAGCGCGGTGTATTCACCAGCCGCGCCGCGCAGATCCATCTTGCCGTTACGGGCGCTGCCTTCCTGCTGCTGCTGGGCACCAATTTCTGGCTGGACAGGTTCTCAGCACTGCAGAGCAACGGCGGACGGTGGGCAGGCGCCCTCTACACCGACGTCAGCGCCGTCATCCCCACCAAGGCCATTCTTGCCGTGGCGGCAGCGCTGGTGGCTATCCTCTTCATCGTCGCGGCGGTCATCGGCCGCTGGCGCCTGCCGGTCATCGGCACGGCCATGCTCATCATCACCTCCATCCTCGCTGGCGGTGTCTACCCGTGGGTGATCCAGCAGTTCCAGGTCCGTCCTTCGGAAGAGACGCTGGAAAAGAAGTACATCGAGCGCAATATCCAGATGACCCGTGCCGCCTACGGCCTGGACAAGATCCAGGTGGACCGGTACGACGCCACCAATACCGCCACCACCGGGGCCCTCGCCCCGGACGCGCAGACCACCGCCAACATCAGGCTCCTTGATCCGAACCTGATTTCAGACGCTTTCTCGCAACTGGAACAGTACCGCCCGTACTACCAGTTCCCCGAAGCCCTGAACGTCGACCGCTATGAAGTGGACGGCAAGATCCAGGACACCGTCATCGCGGTCCGCGAACTGAATCCGCAAAATGTGGCGGAAAACCAGCAGAGCTGGCTGAACCAGCACATTGTTTACACTCACGGCTACGGAGTAGTGGCGGCGAAGGGCAACAAATTTACGGTTGACGGCAAGCCGGAATTCCTTCAGTCGGGCATCCCATCCACCGGTGTCCTCGGTGACGATTCCACCTACGAGCCGCGTATCTACTTCGGCGAAAACTCACCAGAGTACTCGATTGTCGGGGCTCCGGACGGCTTCCCGAACCGTGAGCAGGACAGGCCGTCAGGTGAAGGCGAGACGCAGTACACCTTCCAGGGCAACGGCGGTCCAAATGTGGGCAGCTTCTTCAACAAGGTGCTGTACTCCATCAAGTTCCAGTCCTCGGACCTGCTGCTCTCTGACGGCGTCAACGAGGAATCCCAGATCCTTTACGACCGCAGCCCGCGTGAGCGGGTCGAGAAGGTCGCGCCCTACCTGACAGTTGACGGGAACTCATATCCAGCCGTGGTGGATGGCCGCGTCAAGTGGATCGTGGATGGCTACACCACCAGCCAGTACTACCCGTACTCGCAGCAGGAACAGCTTTCAGACGCCACCACCGATACGCAGACCACCTCCGGACGCGCCGTTGCGCTTCCCAACAGCACCGTCAACTACATCCGGAACTCCGTCAAGGCGACAGTGGACGCGTATGACGGCTCGGTCACCCTGTACGCCTGGGATGACCAGGACCCGCTGTTGAAGTCCTGGCAGAAGGTCTTCCCGACGTCGCTCAAGCCGTTTTCGGAGATGTCCGGCGACGTGATGAGTCATGTTCGCTACCCGGAGGACCTCTTCAAGGTCCAGCGCCAGCTTCTGGGGCAGTACCACGTGACCGATCCTTCCAGCTTCTACAAGACCAATGACGCCTGGAGCGTCCCTGCCGACCCCACGGTGGACACGGACGTCAAGCAGCCGCCGTTCTACATGTCGCTGCAGATGCCGGACCAGGAGAAGCCGGCGTTCCAGCTGACGTCTTCGTTTATCCCGCAGATTGTCAACGGAAATGCGCGAAACGTCCTCTATGGCTTCCTCGCAGCGGATTCCGACGCCGGCAACCAGGCAGGCGTAAAAGCTGACAGTTACGGCAAGCTCCGGTTGCTCCAGATCCCGCCGGAGACCCAGGTCCCGGGTCCGGGCCAGGCACAGAACAAGTTCAACTCGGATCCCACAGTGTCCCAGGCCCTCAACCTGCTCCGCCAGGGTGCCTCGGATGTGCTGAACGGCAACCTCCTGACGCTCCCGGTGGGTGGCGGCATCCTGTACGTCCAGCCGGTCTACCTGAAGTCCACAGGTGAAACGTCCTATCCGACGCTGCAGCGCGTGCTGGTGGCCTTCGGTGACAAGGTGGGCTTCGCCCCGACCCTCGATGCGGCGCTCAAGCAACTGTTCGGCGGGGACTCCGGCGCTTCCGCCGGCGACTCCGACAACAACGGCCAGACTCCGCCGACACCGGGTACCCCGCCCGTGGCCGGTGCGGACGCCAAGGCCGAGCTCAAGGCCGCACTGGACGAGGCAAGGACCGCCATCCAGGCGGGCCAGGCAGCCCTCGCAGCCGGTGACTTCGCCGCTTACGGCGAGCAGCAGAAGAAGATCGCTGCGGCCCTGCAGAAGGCCGTGGACGCGGAAGCCAAGATTCCCGTCATCGTGCCTGAGGCGGTGCCCTCTCCCGCGGCCACTCCGACGGAGGGTGCAACGCCAACAGAGACCGCTACGCCGTCGCCGGCAGCGAGCAACTGACGGCCAGCAGCAACTGATTGGTCCGACTGCCCGGCCGCACTCCGCAAGGAGCGTGGCCGGGCAGCCGGCGTTAAGCCGGGGAGGGCATCGCCTGGCTGCCTCCAAATACAGTGCCTGCGGCTACCGAGACGTACATCACGCCATCTCGATTTGGCCTCCTGTTCACCCGCCGGTAGAGTTGTTCTTGCGACGCGGGGTGGAGCAGTTCGGTAGCTCGCTGGGCTCATAACCCAGAGGTCACAGGTTCAAATCCTGTCCCCGCAACTGACGGAAGGTCCGGAACTGGAAACGGTTCCGGACCTTCTGGTTTAAGCGGCCACTGCGCGCCCTGAAAGTGGGCCTGCATTTTGCCCCTTTCGGATCCGTGGATTTGGTGCCGGCAAAAGTAAGGTAGTGTTGATCAAGCGACGCGGGGTGGAGCAGTTCGGTAGCTCGCTGGGCTCATAACCCAGAGGTCACAGGTTCAAATCCTGTCCCCGCAACCACGTGAAGGCCCCGGCCGGCAGATATGCCGCCCGGGGTCTTCTTTTTCTTTGATTGCTAGTAGTTCCTAGTATTCTCTTTCGCAGAGCTTCAGATTTTGAGCACAGGTCAGTCATTCTCGAGAGGAATGTTCTTCGATGTCCACACCCACCAAAAAGCCCGGTACTGCGA
>JBKKDH010000037.1:0-4080 GCA_046708445.1 Arthrobacter sp. | reverse complement strand
GACGGCCTGCTGGATTACGTCAAACACCTGAACTCCGGAAAGAAAGTCGACGTCGTCCACGAGGACGTCATCGCCTTCGAAACCGAGGACAAGGACCGGCGTATCGCGCTGGAAATGGCCATGCAGTGGACCAACGCATACTCCGAAAGCGTCCACACCTACGCCAACACCATCAACACCCACGAGGGTGGAACCCACGAAGAGGGCTTCCGCGCCGCCATGACCTCGCTCATCAACCGGTACGCGCGGGAGAAGAGCATCATCAAGGAAAAAGACGACAACCTCACCGGTGATGACATCCGCGAAGGCCTGACCGCCGTTATCTCGGTCAAGCTCGCCGAGCCGCAGTTCGAGGGCCAGACCAAAACCAAGCTGGGCAACTCCGAGGTCAAGGGCTTTGTCCAGCGCGTTGTCACTGACGGACTCGGCGACTGGCTGGAGCGCAACCCGGGCCCAGCCCGTGATGTCATCCGCAAGGCAATTTCCGCAGCCCAGGCGCGCATGGCTGCCCGTAAGGCCCGCGACAACGCCCGCCGCAAGAGCCCGCTGGAATCCTTTGGCATGCCGGGCAAACTGTCTGACTGCTCCTCCAAGGACCCGGCCAAATGCGAGGTGTACCTCGTGGAGGGCGACTCTGCCGGTGGTTCGGCCAAGCGCGGACGTAACCCCGAAACCCAGGCCATCCTGCCGCTGCGCGGCAAGATCCTGAACGTCGAGCGGGCCCGGCTGGACAAGGCACTGGGCAATGCCGAGGTCCAGTCCATGATCACGGCCTTCGGGACCGGGATCGGCGAGGACTTCGACCTCAGCAAGCTCCGCTACCACAAGATTGTGCTGATGGCTGATGCCGACGTCGACGGCCAGCACATCACAACATTGCTGATGACCCTGCTGTTCCGCTACATGCGTCCGCTCATTGAGAACGGCTACGTGTACCTGGCGCAGCCTCCGCTGTACCGGATCAAGTGGTCCAACGCCCCGCATGACTACGTCTTCAGCGACAAGCAGCGCGATGCGATGCTGCTGTCGGGCCAGGCAGCCGGCCGCCGCATCCCCAAGGACAACGGCATCCAGCGCTATAAGGGCCTGGGCGAAATGGACTACACCGAGTTGTGGGACACCACCATGGATCCGGACCACCGCACTCTCCTGCAGGTCACCATGGACGATGCCCTGGCTGCGGACCAGATCTTCTCCACGCTGATGGGGGAAGACGTGGAATCGCGCCGCAATTTCATTCAGCAGAACGCCAAGGACGTCAGGTTCCTGGATATCTAGCCCCGCTGGGCCGGATAGATATTCCATAACTGACATATACCTGAAACGGAAAATAGACTATGAGTGACGAAACACCCGAGAACCCGGCGGAATCCGCCGGTATTCCGGACGCCGTTCTTGAAGGCGATGTGCTGGTTGACCGCGTTGAGCAGGTTGATCTGCAGACAGAGATGCAGCGCTCCTACCTGGACTACGCCATGGCTGTCATTGTGGGCCGCGCACTCCCGGATGTGCGCGACGGCCTGAAGCCGGTGCACCGCCGGGTGCTCTACGCGATGTTCGACGGCGGCTACCGCCCGGACCGCTCGTTCAACAAGTGCGCCCGTGTGGTAGGCGAGGTCATGGGCCAGTACCACCCCCATGGTGACACCGCGATCTACGACGCCCTGGTCCGCCTGATCCAGGACTGGACCATGCGCTACCCGCTGGCGCTCGGGCAGGGCAACTTCGGCTCGCCCGGCAACGACGGCGCGGCCGCCCCCCGGTACACGGAAACCAAGATGGCCCCTCTGGCCATGGAGATGGTCCGGGACATCGACGAGGAAACCGTCGACTTCCAGGACAACTACGACGGCAAGAACCAGGAACCCACCATCCTGCCGGCGCGGTTCCCCAACCTGCTGGTCAACGGCTCCTCCGGTATCGCCGTCGGCATGGCCACCAATATTCCGCCGCACAACCTCCGCGAAGTTGCCGACGGTGTCCAGTGGTACCTGGCCAACCCGACGGCCGGCCGTGAGGAGCTGCTGGAAGAACTGCTGCTGCGCATCAAGGGGCCCGATTTTCCCACGGGTGCCACCATCCTGGGCCACAAGGGCATCGAGGATGCTTACCGGACCGGCCGTGGCTCCATCACCATGCGCGCCGTGGTCAACGTGGAGGAACTCCAGGGCCGGACGTGCCTGGTGGTCACTGAGCTGCCCTACCAGGCCAACCCGGACAACTTGGCAATCAAGATCGCCGAACTGGTTAAGGACGGCAAGATCTCCGGCATCGCGGACCTCCGGGATGAGACCTCGGGCCGTACCGGCCAGCGCCTGGTCATTGTGCTCAAGCGCGACGCCGTGGCCAAGGTGGTCCTGAACAACCTCTACAAGCACACCCAGCTGCAGGACAACTTCGCAGCCAACATGCTTGCAATCGTCGACGGTGTGCCCCGCACGCTGAGCCTGGACGCGTTTATCCGCCACTGGGTGACGCACCAGATGGACGTCATTGCCAGGCGGACCCGCTATCGCCTGCGCAAGGCCGAGGAAGAGGCTCACATCCTGCGTGCCCTTCTCAAGGCACTGGACATGCTGGACGAGGTCATTGCCCTCATCCGGGCATCCAACACCACTGAAGCGGCCCGTGACGGACTGATGCAGCTGCTGGACATCGACGAACTGCAGGCACGGGCCATTCTGGACATGCAGCTGCGCCGCCTGGCCGCCCTGGAACGCCAGAAGATCCAGGACCGGCACTCCGAACTCGAGGCGCTGATTGCGGAGTACAACTCGATCCTCGCTTCGGAGGAGCGCCAGCGCGAGATCATCAGCACCGAGCTGGCCGAGATCGTGGCCAAGCACGGTGATGACCGCCGCACCAAGATCCTGATGGGCTTCGACGGTGACATGTCCATGGAGGACCTGATCCCCGAAGAGGAAATGGTCGTCACCATCACCCGCGGCGGCTATGTCAAGCGGACACGCAGCGACAACTACCGTTCGCAGCAGCGCGGCGGCAAGGGCATCAAGGGCGCCCAGCTGCGCGGCGACGACGTGGTGGAGCACTTTTTTGTGACCACCACCCACCACTGGCTGCTGTTCTTCACCAACCTGGGCAGGGTCTACCGCGCCAAGGCCTACGAGCTGGTGGAAGCCGGCCGTGACGCCAAGGGCCAGCACGTCGCCAACCTGATGGCCTTCCAGCCGGACGAGCACATCGCACAGGTACTGGACCTCAAGGACTACCAGCACGCGCCGTACCTCGTCCTTGCCACCAAGCGCGGACTGGTCAAGAAGACCCGGCTGGAGGACTACGACACCAACCGGTCCGCCGGTGTCATTGCCATCAACCTGCGTGACGAGGACGAACTGGTGTCCGCCCAGCTGGTCTCGGAAACGGACGATTTGCTGCTCGTATCCCGCAAGGGCCAGTCCATCCGGTTCACCGCCACCGATGACGCGCTGCGGCCGATGGGCCGGGCCACGTCCGGCGTCACCGGCATGAAGTTCAGGGAAGATGACGAACTGCTGGCCGCCAACGTGGTCACTGACGGTTCCTTTGTCTTCATCGTGACTGAAGGCGGCTACGCCAAGCGCACAGCCGTGGAGGAATACCGGCTTCAGGGCCGCGGCGGCCTCGGCATCAAGGTTGCCAAGCTGGCAGAGGAACGCGGAGACCTGGTGGGCGCCCTGATCGTCCAGGAGGAAGACGAAGTCCTGGTGGTCATGGAAGGCGGCAAGGTGGTCCGTTCCTCCGTGTCGGGCGTCCCCGCCAAGGGCCGCGACACCATGGGCGTCATCTTCGCAAAACCGGACAAGAATGACCGGATCATCGAAGTGGCCCGGAACAGCGAACGCGGACTCGAGGGCGATGAATCCCTGGAGGATGACGTAACGTTGGCTGAAGAGGCTGGATCCCCCGAGGATTCCGCAGGGTCAGAAGCAGTGGCAGAGACAGCACCGGCCGTTGAGTCAGAGGACGCCTCCGGCGACGCTGAGCCGAACGAAGACTACACCGGAGGTAACGAGTGAGTAATCCCGACTCATATCCCAAGCAGAACAGCAATGTTCCAGGTGGAACGGGCCAGCCCGCGGC
>JBKKDH010000036.1:0-6185 GCA_046708445.1 Arthrobacter sp. | reverse complement strand
AAAAACGCGGTGGATGCCAAGTGGTGGCCCCTGTTCGAATCCTTCGACTCGGGCAGCGGTTCTTCCTCCAACGGGAATTCGGCCCTCGCGGTTGCCCATCCCGCAACCCGCGAAATGCCCGTCGTAGGCCAGGCGCAGGCCCCCGCAGCTCCGGCACCGTCGCCGGCAGCGCCGCCGGCGACGCCTGCCGCCGCCGCCCCTCCACCGGCTGCACCCCCGGCGCCGGCGCCCGTTAAGAAGGCCCCGGCCACCGTGGCGCGCGACGGCGCGAAGAAGACCGAGCCGGGCACCGGATCACAGCCGATCCCCGCCCAGCTCCCCAAGAACGTCAAGGCACCCACTGCACCGGAAGAAGACGTCGTCTCCGTCCTCCGTGGCCCGGCCAAGGCCATCGCCACGAACATGGTGACCAGCCTTGAGGTCCCCACCGCTACCAGCGTCCGTGCGATCCCGGCCAAGTTGTTGATCGACAACCGCGTGGTCATCAATTCCAACCTGGCGCGTGCCCGCGGCGGCAAGGTCTCCTTCACCCACCTGATCGGCTACGCCGTCATCCGGGCCCTGTCCCAGTTCCCGTCCATGAACGTGTACTACGACGAGGTGGACGGCAAGCCAGTCGCCGTCCAGCCGGCCCACGTGAACTTCGGCATCGCCATCGACATGCCCAAGCCCGACGGAACCCGCCTCCTGATGGTTCCCAACATCAAGAAGGCGGAGACCCTCAACTTCTCCGAGTTCTGGCACACGTATGAGGACCTCATCAAGCGGGCCCGCAGCGGCAAGCTGACCGCCGACGACCACCAGGGCACCACCGTCTCCCTGACGAACCCCGGTGGCATCGGCACCGTCCACTCGGTCCCTCGCCTCTCCAAGGGCCAGGCCGCGATCATCGGCGTCGGCGCGCTGGACTATCCGGCCGAGTTCCAGGGCGCGAGCGAAAAGATCATCGCGCACAACGCGATCAGCAAGGTCCTGACGCTTACCTCCACTTATGACCACCGCGTCATCCAGGGAGCCGGCAGCGGCGAGTTCCTGAAGCTCGTCCACCAACTCCTGCTCGGTGCCCAGAACTTCTACGACGAAATCTTTGAGTCGCTCCGCATCCCGTACGAACCCGTGCGCTGGAGCCCGGACCTGCAGGTTGACCCCTCCGACCAGATCAACAAGGTCGCCCGGATCCAGCAGCTGATCCACTCCTACCGTGTCCGCGGCCACCTGATGGCCGACACCGACCCGCTGGAGTACGTCCAGCGCAAGCACCCCGACCTCGACGTCCTCACGTATGGCCTAACCTTGTGGGACCTGGACCGCGAGTGGCCCACCGGCGGTTTTGGCGGAAAGCCCCAGCTCAAGTTCCGCGACATCCTGGCCGTGCTCCGCGATGCCTACTGCCGCACCACCGGCATCGAATACATGCACATCCAGGAGCCGGAAGAACGCAAGTGGTTCCAGGACCAGCTGGAGCACCCCTACTCCAAGCCCACCCGCGAAGAACAGCTGCGCATCGTCTCCAAGCTGAACGCCGCCGAGGCCTTTGAAACCTTCCTGCAGACCAAGTTCGTGGGCCAGAAGCGCTTCTCGCTCGAAGGCGGCGAATCCCTGATTCCGCTGCTGGACGCCATCATGTCCAACGCCGCCGATGACGGCCTGGACGAAGTGGCCATCGGCATGGCCCACCGCGGCCGCCTCAACGTGCTGACCAACATCGCCGGCAAGACCTACGCCCAGGTCTTCCGCGAATTCGAGGGCACCCAGGATCCCCGCTCCGTCCAGGGCTCGGGTGACGTCAAGTACCACCTCGGCACAGAGGGCACCTTCACCTCGGACAACGGCAACGAAACCAAGGTCTACCTCGCTGCCAATCCCTCGCACCTTGAGGCCGTGGACTCCGTGCTCGAAGGCATCGTCCGCGCCAAGCAGGACCGCCTGGACCAGGGCGAGGCCTTCCCGGTCCTGCCCATCATGGTGCACGGCGACGCCGCCTTCGCGGGCCAGGGCGTGGTTGCAGAAACACTGAACCTGTCCCAGCTGCGCGGCTACCGGACCGGTGGAACCATCCACGTCGTGGTCAACAACCAGGTCGGCTTCACTACGGCTCCGTCGTCTTCGCGCTCATCCACGTACTCCACGGATGTTGCCAAGATGATCCAGGCCCCCGTCTTCCACGTGAACGGTGACGATCCCGAGGCTGTGGTCCGCATCGGCCAGCTCGCCTACGAGTTCCGCCAGCGCTTCCACAAGGACGTCGTGATCGACATGGTCTGCTACCGCCGGCGTGGCCACAACGAGGGTGACGACCCCTCGATGACGCAGCCGCTGATGTACAACCTGATCGAAGCCAAGCGCTCCGTCCGCAAGCTGTACACCGAGTCGCTGATCGGCCGTGGCGACATCACCGAGGAAGAAGCAGAGCAGCTGCTCCGCGACTACCAGGAGCGCCTGGAGCGCGTCTTCGCCGAGACCCACGCCGCCCAGACGTCCCCGATCCCGATCATCACGGCGGACTCCGCAGCGGTGTCGGACATCGAGCGACCCATCGCCCAGCAGTCCGATTCCGGCACCAACGCTCCGGCATCCACGGCCATCTCCCCGGAGACCCTGGCCCGGATCGGCAAGGCACACGTCGAAATTCCCGAGGGCTTCACCGTCCACTCCAAGCTCAAGCAGCTCCTCGAGAAGCGTGAGCAGATGTCCCGCGAAGGCGGCATCGACTGGGGCTTTGGCGAAATCGCTGCCTTCGGCTCGCTCATCATGGAAGGCGTGCCCGTCCGCCTCGCCGGTCAGGACTCGCGCCGCGGAACCTTCGTGCAGCGCCACGCCGTGTTCCACGACCGCTCCAACGGCAACGAGTGGCTGCCCCTGGGCAACCTCTCGGACAACCAGGCCAAGCTGTGGATCTACGACTCCCTGCTGTCCGAATACGCGGCCATGGGCTTCGAATACGGCTACTCCGTGGAGCGCCCGGATGCACTCGTGCTGTGGGAAGCGCAGTTTGGCGACTTCGTCAACGGTGCGCAGACCATCATCGACGAGTTCATCTCCTCAGCCGAGCAGAAGTGGGGCCAGCGTTCATCGCTCGTGCTGATGCTGCCGCACGGCTACGAGGGCCAAGGCCCGGACCACTCCTCGGCGCGTATCGAGCGTTTCCTGCAGATGTGCGCGGAAGAGAACATGATCGTGGCCAACCCCACGACAGCGGCATCGCACTTCCACCTGCTGCGCCGCCAGGCGTACAGCAGGCCGCGCAAGCCGCTGATCATCTTCACGCCGAAGCAGCTGCTCCGCCTCAAGGGAGCCGCGTCGTCGGTCGAGGACTTCACCACTGGCAGCTTCCGCCCCGTCATCGGGGACCATGAGCAGCTGCCGGCCGACGCCGTCGAACGCGTGCTGCTGGTCTCCGGCCGCCTGTACTACGACCTCCTGTCCACCCGGCAGAAGACCGAGGACAAGACGACGGCGATCGTCCGCGTCGAGCAGCTCTACCCGCTGCCCAAGGCGGAAATTGCCGCGGAGCTGGCCAAGTACCCGAACGCCGAGGTTGTCTGGGCACAGGATGAGCCCGCCAACCAGGGACCGTGGCCGTTTATGGGCCTCAACCTTCCGGACGCGCTTGACCGCCGGGTCCGGCTCGTGTCCCGTCCGGCGTCGGCATCCACTGCCGCCGGCTCCATGAAGCGGCACGCAGCCGAGCAGGACACACTCCTGAAGCAGGCTTTTGCCCGTAAGTAACCACGGTGGCTGCCCGGCCGGACGTCGAAATACCAGACTCCGGCCGGGCAGTTCTGTTTAATGGGGTGCGAGGGTATCAACGGGCAGAGTCCGCCCGGCCCGTCCCGCGCTGCCGGCATGGGGCGCCATTCAGTACGGAAGTAAAGAGGAACTTGTGGAAGACAGGAAGCTGCGCATCGCAGCTGTTGGTGATGAACTGCTGGCCGGGCTGGGCGACCCCAGGGCCCTCGGCTGGCTGGGCCGCGTCCTGGCCCGCACTCCGCAGGACGGCATGGCACTTGAGAGTTATGCCCTCCCCTGCCCACAGGAAGGAACCGAAGGCCTGGCTGCACGCTGGCTGGAGGAAGCCGGACGGCGGTTCAGCGACCTCCACGAAAACCGGCTGGTCATCGGGCTCTCCGGCCGCGATATCGAGTTTGGCCTCTCCACAGCCCGCAGCCGCCTCAACCTGGCGAACATCCTGGATTCAGCCTCGCAGAACCGGATCGAAGTTTTTGTGGTCGGCCCACCACCAACGCTGGACCCCACCCAGAACCGCAGGCTGGGCGAGCTTAATACCGCTTTCGCCGATGTCACCACCAGGCGCAAGCACCTTTATGTTGACACCTTCTCCCCCTTGCTCAACCACGAGCAGTGGCGCCAGGACCTCGCGGCGAACGGCGGGACACCCGGCCAGTCCGGCTACGGCCTGATGGCCTGGCTGGTCCTGCACCGGGGCTGGTTCCAGTGGCTGGGAATGGACGCCCCCGAGTAGTCCACGTCCTGCCACTTCGCGATATATCTTGACCTGCCCGCCGAGGCGGTATACCGTGAGGTATCAATCACGATATATCGCGATCTTGGAGGATTCATGGCAGAGACCAGCTGGACCGTCACCGCCCCCCGGGTAATCGACGTTGACGGCGTCACGTCGCTGAAGCTGGGAATGGTCCGCGGGCGGTTCGACATTGTGACCCACACCGACACCGTGGCGCGTGTTGAGGTTTCCGAGGTCCAGGGCGACCCCGTAGCCATCAGCCTCGTGGATGGCCGACTGGAGGTCCGGCACCAGCTGCACGGGCCACAGGGGTGGTTCAAGAACCTCATGGGGACCGTCAACCACAACAGCAACAACTCCGCTGTCATCAGCATCGCCCTGCCCGAAGGCGTTGACGTGGAAGCCGGAACGGTCAGCGGCGATGGCCTGGTATCCGGGATCGGCGGGCACACCCGGCTCAACACGGTGTCCGGCTCGGTGATGGCGGATGGAACCGCCGGTGACCTCCACGTCAACACTGTCAGCGGCGAGGTAATCGCACGCAACCACGACGGCGTCCTGACCGCCAAAAGCGTCTCCGGCGAAGTCACCGCATCAGGCACGTTCAGCCACATCCGGGCAAACACGGTCAGCGGCGATATGAGCTTCGACCTCCTGGGGTTCACCCAGGATTTTGGTGCCAACTCTGTTTCCGGGGACCTGACCATCCGCCTTCCCCACGACGTCGGCGTAGACATTGTGGCCAAGTCGGCCAGCGGCACGCTGGTCATTGACAACCAGCAGTATTCCCAGCCCGGCGGCAAAGTGGAAACCATCTCAGGTCCGGACGGAAAGCTCATGATTGTCCGGACCAACTCCGTCTCCGGCAAGACCTCGATCTTCCATGGCCAGACAGCCGGGGCCCCGGAAACAGGGCACTGATGCCTCCTGTCTTCGCCCATGGCGCGCTGCGGCTCTACCTCCTTGCCCTCCTGGAGTCCGGGCCCAAGCACGGCTACGAGCTCATCAAGGCCCTCAACGAACGGTTCGGCGGCACCTACTCCCCCAGCGCGGGCACCATTTACCCGCGGCTCGGGAAACTGGAAGAGGAAGGCCTCGTCGCCACGGAATCCGCCGGCCGCCGCACCAACTACCACATCACGCCAGCGGGCCTTGCTGAACTGAACACCCGCCGGGACGAGCTCGCCGGCGTCGAAAATGACATCTCCGCCTCCGTCCGGCGGCTGGCGGACAACCTCCGCGACGATATCCGGACCAACATGCGCGGCCTGAGGGCAGACCTGGCTGCAACGGCTGAGGCAGCGAGGGCCGCGGTCCGGAACGGCGATTTCAGTACAGCAGGGCCCCGGCAGTCCCCCGAGGGACAACGCACGCTCAAAGAAGCCGAGATGCTGCTCCAGGCGTTCCGCGACGACCTTCGCGTTGAGCTGCGGCTGCAGGCCAGCAGGGAACCACTGAGTCCCGTGGCGCTCGAAACGGTCCGGACGGTACTGGACCAGGCCCGCATTTCCATCCGGAATTCACTGCCGGGCTGAGCGGCTGCTTCACAGGCGGCCCTGGTTCGCGGCCCGTGCCATCATGTGGGAGACTTGAGGGCAGCTCTTTTGAGTACCAACATTAAGGAGGCCAGCTATGAGCAAGCGTGCACGTAAACGTCGTGACCGTAAGCGTGGCGGCGCGAACCACGGCAAGCGCCCCA
>JBKKDH010000035.1:0-12088 GCA_046708445.1 Arthrobacter sp. | reverse complement strand
GGCCAACCGCCGCCACTACCTCGAGCACAAGTCCTCCAGGCTGACCCGTCGCCTTGCCGGCGACAAGATCGTCTTCAAGGGCGACGCCAAGGTCATCCGGAAGATGCTCGGCATCTAATTTCCAAGTATTTTGGCTGCCTGCCTCCTGGCAGCAGCCACCTACCATAAGCCTTCTCAGGCCGGCCGGGTTTCTGGCAGTAGACGCTTGGGATCAGATTTTGAAGGAGTACGCACGTGGCACGTGTGAAGAGGGCGGTAAACGCCCACAAGAAGCGCAGGGTTATCCTCGAACGCGCAAAGGGCTACCGGGGACAGCGTTCACGCCTGTACCGCAAGGCCAAAGAGCAGCTGCTGCACTCGTTTGTGTACAGCTACGGTGACCGTAAAAAGAAGAAGGGCGACTTCCGTCGCCTGTGGATCCAGCGCATCAACGCTGCATCCCGCGCCAACGGCCTCACCTACAACCGCCTCATCCAGGGCCTGAAGGCCGCTGAGGTCGAGGTTGACCGCCGCATGCTGGCCGAGCTTGCCGTTTCCGACGCCAACGCTTTCGCCGCACTGGTGAAGATCGCCAAGGACGCCCTGCCTGCAGACACGTCCGCTCCGGCCGTCCAGGCTGAAGCACCCAAGGCCAAGGCAGCCAAGGCTCCGAAGGCAAAGGCTGCAAAGAAGCCCGCTGCTGACGAGGCAACTGTCTAGCAGCCCCCGTTCTGGGTAGTTCGAGAACCTGCTTGAACAGCAACTAAGGTTCTTATATGAACGAAACCGGGCGCCCGCAAGACCTTCCACTCTCCAACCCCCGAGCTGATCGGGTCAGGGACGTGGCAAGGCTTGCAGGGCGCCCGGCCCGTTTAAAGCGGGGCCGGTTCCTCGCCGAAGGCCCGCAGGCCGTACGCGAGGCCCTGCGCCTCCACCAGCAGCGGCTGGCCGCCGGCGCCCCTGGCGTCGTGCACGAGGTCTTTGCCAGCGAAGCTTGCCTTGACCGATACCCGGAGTTCGAGGACCTCGCTGAAGGGACATCCGCGCGCCTGGCGACCGACGAGGTGCTGGCCGCCATGGCGGACACCGTCAATCCCCAGGGCATCATCGCAGTTTGCGGCTTTGTGGACGTCAGCCTGGAGGAAGTGCTCGACGGCGGTCCCCGCCTTATCGCGGTCCTCTGCCAGGTCAGGGATCCCGGCAACGCCGGAACAGTGTTGCGTGCAGCCGATGCCGCAGGTGCTGACGCCGTGGTCCTCACCGGGTCCAGCGTGGACATCTACAACCCCAAGGCCGTCCGGTCAACAGCGGGTTCCCTCTTCCATCTGCCGGTGGTCCTTGGGGCCGACATTGACGAGGTTGCCGCGGCGTGCCGCTCCCGGGGGATAGGGCTCCTGGCCGCGGATGGCTACGGCACACTCAACCTGGACATCCTGCAGGATGAGAATGCGGCGCGCCGGTTGGGTGCATCCGTCACCGAATCGGCTTACGCATTGGAAAACCCCACGGCCTGGCTGTTTGGCAACGAAGCGCAGGGGCTTTCGGAGGCTGAACTCGGCCTGGCCGACCACCGCGTGGCGGTGCCTGTCTACGGGGCAGCCGAGAGCCTCAATCTCGGAACGGCAGCAACGGTCTGCCTTTATGCCAGCGCCCGGTCCCAGCAGGTTGGTCTGCCTGTATCCAGTTGACGGGCAGGACTTCTTAAAAAGGCAGGGCCCCGGATGTTCATCCGGGGCCCTTGCAGATTTCACATAGTACGGGAATCAGGGTGCGCGCATGCTCTTGCTGCGTCCCGTGATTGCGCCGTAGACGCCGGCGACTACCAGGCCGCCAACGATGGCGAGGATCCACGTGCCGAGGTCAAAGAATGCCAGGTCGCCCCTGTTGAAAAGCAGGCTGCCAATCCAGCCGCCGACAATTGCACCAACCACACCAAGAACAAGGCTGGTGACCCAGCCGCCGCCCACTTTGCCGGGCATTACGGCCTTAACAATGGCCCCCACTATGAGGCCCAGAATAATCCAAGCAAGAAAACCCATGTCTCCTCCTTATTTATTCGCCGGGACGAAATCTTCCCGATATTGCATCAAGCTAACACACAGCCCACTTATTGTCAGTAGCCTTACGGCCTGTCAATGGTGCGTCTCCGACGCCTCGGCAGGTACGGTATTCACGGGCGGAGCCGAGGCCGGCGCCGCGTTCTTTTCCTGTCCTGATCCTGTCATCCTGAAGAGGTGAAGCCCTCGTGGCTGCAACCGGCGGTACCAAGGCGATCGTCGCGGCCCTTGCGGCAAACTTGACAATTGCCATCCTCAAATTCGTCGCATACTTCCTGACGCTTTCGTCGTCGATGCTCGCCGAAGCCATCCACTCCCTGGCCGATTCCGGCAACCAGATCCTGCTGCTGGTGGGCGGCAAACGGGCAAAGCGTGCCGCAAGTCCCGAGCACCCCTTCGGGTACGGACGCGAGCGCTACATCTACGCCTTCATCGTTTCCATAGTGCTGTTCAGCGTCGGGGGCCTCTTTGCCCTCTACGAGGCGTGGGAGAAACTGCAGCACCCGCATGCGATCGAAGGTGACTTCTGGTGGGTTCCACTGGCAGTCCTGGTGGGTGCCATCATCGCCGAGTCCTTTTCCTTCCGCACGGCAATCATCGAGTCCAACCATCTCCGTGGGAAGCAGGGCTGGGTCAGCTTCGTTCGGACCGCCAAGCAGCCCGAACTTCCCGTGATTCTGCTGGAAGACCTCGGAGCCCTGGTTGGCCTCATCTTCGCCCTTTTCGGCGTGGGGCTCACCCTCCTCACAGGCAACGGCGTGTGGGACGCCGTCGGAACCGGCATGATCGGCATCCTACTGGTGCTGATCGCCGTCGTTCTTGCCCTCGAAACCAAGTCGCTGCTGCTGGGAGAGTCTGCCAGCAAGGATGACAGCTTCAAAATCCACCGCGCCATCGAGTCCGGTGGGACGCGCGTCATCCACCTGAAGACCCTTCACCTGGGTCCGGAAGAACTGCTTGTCGCCGCGAAGATTTCCGTCGGCGCAGCCGATGCAGGCCGAGACATCGCGCTGGCCATCGACGGTGCAGAGGAAAGGATCCGGGCGGCCGTTCCCATAGCCCGCATCATCTACCTGGAACCGGACCTCCACCGTGGGGACGCAGCGGGCGTCGCGCCGTCGGAAGCCGCGGCCGGCGACGTGGGGGAGCGGGACGCCAAATCCTGAGTCTGCCTTCAGGCAGGCCCTCAGACCGCTGGCCGCCCGATCCACTGGATCAGGCGGTCAGCGGTTTTTGCGTTCCAGCAGCCCGCTGATGATGGCCACGCCCAGCCCCAGGATGGCCAGGACGGCTCCCACCAGGGCAGGAGCAACGTAGCCCCAGCCCCAGGCGATCACCACACCCCCGAGGAAGGCACCCAGTGCGTTGGCCACGTTCAGCGCCGCGTGGTTGAGGGAGGAAGCGAGCGAGGGCGCGTCCGGGGAAGCATCCAGCAGCCGGGTCTGCAGTGCCGGCACCAGCATCGAGCCGGCCGCACCCACAACAAACACCATGACAAACGCGGACCACTGCCACTGCACAGCGACGGCATAGACCACCAGCGCGACGGCGATGCCGGGCAGCACCCGGTAGATGGTTCCCATCACGGACCTGTCGGCGATCCGGCCGCCCACGATGTTTCCGGCGACCATGCCGAGCCCGTAGAGCGCAACCACCAACGGGATCAGGGACGACGGGATGCCCGCCACCGACGTCATGGTGTGGGCGATGTACGTGTACGTGGCGAAAAAGCCGCCGAAGCCGACGATCCCGATCAGGATGGCAAGCCAGACCTGCAGCCGCTTCAGCGCCCCGAGTTCGCGCCGGATGCTGGCATCGGGGTGCGCTGCCTGGAACGGCACAAACCTCCAGAGCAGCGCCAGGGTCAACAGTCCGATGGCCCCCACCACGACAAACAGCAGGCGCCAGCCGAAGGCCTGGCCCACCCACGTGGCCAGCGGCACGCCGACGACGTTGGAGACAGTCAATCCGGCCATCACCATGGAGATGACCCAGCCCCGGCGGGTGGGCGACACCAGTGACGCGGCGATGACAGCCGCCACACCGAAGAACGCGCCGTGGGGCAGCCCTGCGGCAAAGCGGGAGACAAGCATGGTGCCGTAGTCCGGGGCGAGGAACGAGGTCAGGTTGGCAAGGCTGAAGAAGAGCATCAGTCCAAGGGCGAGGTGTTTCCGGGGCAGTTTGGCTCCGACAGCGGCCAGCAGGGGTGCCCCCACCACCACGCCCAGGGCGTAAGCGGAAATGAGGTGTCCGGCCTCGGGGGTGCTGATGCCAAGGCCCACTTCCACTTCCTTGAGCAGGCCCATCATAGTGAACTCAGTCACGCCGATCCCGAAGCCGCCCATCGCCAGCGAAACAATGGCGGGCGCGATCCTGGGGGACGGGGTCTTTTGGGCCGTGGGTGACTGGACAACGCTGCTCATGTGCCTGCTTTTCGAAAGGGGGGAGTGGATCGTGGCGCACGCCCTCGGGGCGCCTCATCAATTGTCCCCCATAGACTGGAACGGTGACTGGACGGATACAGGTAGTTGGCGGCGCAATACTTGACTCGTTAGAGGAGCCCACCCGGATGCTGGTGGCCAGGCGGACCGCTCCCGAGCAGTTCGCCGGACTCTGGGAATTCCCTGGCGGGAAAGTAGAAACCGGGGAGCAATGCGAGGCCGCGCTGCACCGGGAGCTCAGGGAAGAACTGGGTGTCGAGGTCCGCCTCGGGGAGGAACTGCCCGCCGCGACGGCCGCTGGCTGGCGGCTAAACGAGCGGGCCAGCATGCGGGTATGGCTGGCGGAAATTTCCGACGGCGACCCCCGGCCGCTCGAAGACCACGACCAGCTGCGGTGGATCAGCACCACAAAGCGTCACGAAGCTCTCAGTCTTCCGTGGATCCCGGCTGACTTCCCGATTGTCCGGGCACTTCTGGAATCCTTGGGCACGCTTTTGGGTTCAAACGCCTCCCGCTGAAATACTAAACTCAAACATTTCCTAGAAAAGGGTGGGCTGCTGCCCCAGCCCGAAGGCGGCCGGTTGGGTATCCCCAGCCGGTATTTCCTGTGTGCCGGCAATGTGTGCCTGCGGGATGCTCCCGGCCGGATATTGCGCTTCCTCGCCGCGGGGATCGTCCTCGAGGTCACGATGGCTGAAACCGTGGCCGCTTGAAAATCCATGCCGCTGCTTGAAATAGCGGACCTTTGCCGCCAGCCACGTGCGGTATTCCTTGGAGGCGTAGGATCCCGAGCCGTAGAGGCGCCGGTACCTGCCCGCCAGCTCAGGATGGGTCTTGGCTATCCATTGCATGAACCATTCCCGGGTGCCCGGTTTCAGGTAGAGGGCACCGGCTGTGACGCCTGTGGCCCCGGCCGCGGCCAGGGAAGCGAAGAGGGAATCCAACGCTTCGTCGCTGTCTGAGAGCCACGGAAGGATGGGCATGGCCATGACCCCACAGGGCAGTCCGGCGTCGCGCAGCCGGGAAACCAGCTTCAACCTGGCCCTCGGGCCCGGTGTGCCAGGCTCCACTGCCTCGGACAGTGCTTCGTCCGTCATGGCCAGGGAGATGCCGACACCCACGGGCACCTGGGCGGCAGCCCTCTTCAACAGCGGAATGTCCCGGGCCAGCAGCGTGCCCTTGGTGAGGATGGACAGCGGGGTGCCGGAGTCAGCCAGCGCCGTGATGATTCCCGGCATGAGCTGGTAGCGGCCCTCTGCCCGCTGGTAGGGGTCGGTGTTGGTGCCGAGGGCCACCTGATGGCGGCCCCAGGACGGCTTGGCCAACTCTTTCCGCAGGACCTCCGCGGCATTGACCTTAACCACCACCTGGCTGTCGAAATCGAGGCCGGCGTCGAAGTCGAGATACGTGTGGCTCTTGCGTGCAAAACAATAGACGCAGGCATGGCTGCAGCCACGGTATGGGTTCACCGTCCACTCAAACGGCATCCTTGAACCGGCAACCACCTTGTTGAGCACCGATTTGGCAGTGACCTCATGGAAGGTGATGCCGGTGAACTCGGGAGTGGTGACCGAACGGACCAATCCGGCGAGGGGGAGCAGGGCCGGTGCTGCGACACCTCCGGCTTCACCGGCGGGCCGCGGCATCAGTGTTTGTGCATCCCATCTCATGCGTCTATTCGAAGATATATTCGAACTTAAGTCAAGGATCGGCCGCGCGGTGCAGCGAGCCGAAGAGGGATGAGCCCGGTTGAGTCAGCTGCTCTGCTGTGAAGGTGTGGAGAGCGAATCGATGAGCCGGAGTCCCTGCTCGCCCCACTCGATCTCCGTCTCCGCCCGGGCGATCAGCCCCTCGTATGTGAAGATCTTGTACTCCAGGGTGCGCCGGCGGTCCTGCTCGGCGGTTGCTGCCAACCTCTTATTCAGCATCTCGTTGGTGGCTCCGCGTAGCTCTGCGATCATTTCGGTCCACTGAGCCCGCCGCATTCTGTGGTATTCGATGTGGGCCTGCATATGCTGCCTGGCCGCGCTCGGCTCAGCCCACTCGAGGTAAGCGGCCTTCAGGTGGACGGGGTCGCGCTCGCGGGAGTACTCCAGCGGCGTGTTCATCCACTGCCGGAAGGCGGCCCGGCCTTCGGGGGTGATGCGGTATTGCGTCTTCTTGCCGTTGGGTCCCCAGGAGATTTCCTCCGCCACCAGCAGTGCTTCCTTCGCCATCTTCCGCAGCTCGGGGTAGATCTGTGAGTTCGGAGCATGCCAGACGAAGGCCACGGAGGACTCGAACCGTTTGGCCAGGTCATAACCGGTCATCGGCTCGACCGTGAGCAAGGCCAAGAGCGCATAGCGAAGACTCATGGGGAATTCCTTTCGAGGTCTTGTCAACTAACTATATCTATAGATAGTGTGTGACCCGAGCCACTATCTATGCACATAGTTAGTTGCGCCGCGGAACTCCTCCCACGTCGGCATGCGACCACGCAGCAGATGTTTGCCCAGCACCCCGAAAGAGGTCAAAGATGACTGTGCTTCAATCCACTGGTTCCACCACCAATAAAGTCCTGGGCTATCCCATGAACGCCTGGTACGTCGCCGCCTGGGACCACCAGGTGACCAGGAAGCCCCTGGCCCGCCGGATCGCTGACCGCCCCCTGGCTCTTTACCGCACTGAGGACGGCGATGCCGTGGCCCTGGCCGACGCGTGCTGGCATCGACTCGCCCCACTTTCCATGGGCAAGGTGGTGGGCCGTGATGAGATCCAGTGCCCCTATCACGGTATCCGCTATAACTCGGCAGGCCGCTGTACGTCGATGCCGGCACAGGAGAGCATCAACCCTTCGGCCACGGTGCCTTCCTTCCCGGTAGTGGAGCGCCACCGATTTGTGTGGGTCTGGCTGGGCGATCCGACCCAGGCGGATACCGGCCTTGTCCCTGATATGCATCAAATGGACAGCCCGGACTGGGCTGGCGACGGCGAGACGATTTTCGCTCCGTGCAATTACCAGTTGGTCCTGGACAACCTGATGGACCTCACCCACGAGGAATTTGTCCACGCCTCCAGCATTGGCCAGGAGGAGCTCAGCGAATCCGAATTTGTGGTCACGCACGACGACCGCACGGTCACCGTGGCCCGATGGATGCTCAACATCGAGGCCCCGCCGTTCTGGCTCAAAAACATGCGGGACAAGTTCCCCGGCTTCGAAGGCAAGGTGGACCGCTGGCAGATCATTCGCTTTGAGGCGCCCTCGACGATTCGCATTGACGTCGGCGTTGCCAAGTCCGGCACAGGCGCCCCGGATGGCGACCGCAGCCAGGGCGTCAACGGTTATGTCATGAACACTATCAGCCCGGAAACATCAAAATCCTGCCACTACTTCTGGGCCTTCATGCGCAACTATTGCCTGGACAGTCAACTCATCACCACCCAACTTCGCGACGGCGTCCATGGCGTGTTCGGTGAGGATGAAGCAATGTTGGTGGCTCAGCAGGCGGCCATCGACGCCAACCCGGATTTCGAGTTCTACAGCCTGAATATCGACGCTGGTGGCATGTGGGTCCGCAGGATGATCGAACGGATGCTCCAAGCAGAGGGCCGCATGGTGGCGGCGCTCTGAGCAAACCAAGGACTCAAGGGGAAGCACCATGGCAGCAACCAACAACGAAATCTGGCAGTCGGCGACGGTCGTGGCCGTCTTGGACGTGGCCACAGGCATCCGCCGGATTGAGCTGGAACCGGCCGAGCCGAAGCATGCAGAGCCCGGATCGCACATCGACCTCAGCGTGATGATCAAAGGAACGCCGGAGAAGCGCTCTTACTCGGTAGTTGAATCCATCGATGGCGGAAAGAGATTGGCTATCAGCGTCTTCAAGGCCCCCGTTTCGCGAGGCGGATCCGTCTTCATGCACGCGTTGAAACCCGGAGATACACTTCGCATCACCCAACCGCTGCAGAATTTTCCACTGCGCGTCGGGGCCAAGCGGTATGTACTCCTGGCCGGAGGCGTGGGCATTACGGCCATTATGCACATGGCCGCAGTTCTCCGAAATGTCAAAGCGGACTACACCCTGGTCTACGCCGGCCGGACAGCAACCGCGATGGCCTATCTGGAGGATTTGCGGGACATCCACGGGGACCGGCTGCAGATCCACGTTGATGACGACGGCGGCACCCTGGACGTCACAGCCATGGTTGCCGGCCTCGATACGGAAACAGAACTGTACATGTGCGGACCCATCCGGCTGATGGATGCTGTGCGCCGCGCTTGGGCCGAGCGGGAACTCAACCTGCCGAATCTACGCTACGAAACCTTTGGCAACTCCGGGTGGTACGACCCTGAGGAGTTCGTAGTCCGCATTCCCCGGTTGGGAGTTGAGGCGACAGTGGGACAGGGCCGCTCCATGCTCGAGGCGCTCGAGGATGCCGGGGTGGACATGATGTTCGACTGCCGCAAGGGCGAATGCGGTCTCTGCGAGGTTCGCATTCTGGATTTGCAGGGCGTTGTTGATCATCGCGACGTCTTCTACAGCGAACGCCAGCAACATGCTGCCCGCAAAATGTGCTGCTGTGTCTCCCGCGCCGTCACCTCTGCAACGGGCTCCCGCGTGGACGCTGAAGCCTCCGCGTCACTGGCGGTCGTAACGATCGACGTTTCCTGACAACGCCTGCTTCGGCACGCTATGGATCAACTCATACGGGCTGCGGACATCTCCGCCGCCCTCGACAGAATTAGCTCCCGCCAGGAGCTCCTTACCTGAGGAATACATAATGGATCTACGTGAACGTATCGACAGGTCCCGGATGTCGCCATACCAATGGTTGATCATCGGGATGTGCGTCCTGCTCAATGCCTTGGACGGATTCGACGTCCTGGCCATGGCTTTCACGGCCAACGGTGTCACCAAAGAATTTGGCCTTACCGGCTCGGAACTGGGCGTCCTGTTGAGCGCCGGCCTCGTGGGCATGGCCGTTGGATCTCTCTGCCTCGCCCCCATGGCTGACATCATCGGACGGCGGCCGATGATTCTGGCTGCCGTCGGGGTGGCCGGCCTGGGCATGGTGCTGGCAGCCACGGCCGCAGACATGCTGCAGCTGGGCATCTGGCGCTTTCTGACAGGCCTGGGCGTGGGCTGCATCCTGGCCTGCACCAACGTTATCGCCAGCGAATACTCCTCCAAGCAGCGCCGCGGTCTGAGCATCGGCATCTATACGGCCGGCTACGGCGTCGGCGCAACCCTTGGAGGTGCCGTCGCAGTCTACCTCCAGAGCCAATACGGCTGGCGTTCTGTCTTTGTCTTCGGCGGTATCAGCACGCTCAGCATCCTCGTATTTTTGCTGTTCGTGCTCCCTGAGTCTGTCGACTTCCTCGTGACCAAAAGGCCCCGCAACGTCCTGGACCGCCTCAATCGAATTGCACGCAAAACGGGCCACCCCGAACTCACCGTCCTGCAGGACATCCCTGCCCCGTCCAGGAAGAAGAAGGCAAACCCAATCTCCGACCTCATGTCGCCCGCCAACCGGCGTTCCACACTGCTGCTCTGGTTGGCCTTCTTCGCCACAATGTTCGGCTTCTACTTCGTCAACAGCTGGACTCCGCGTCTCCTGGTCAGCGCCGGGATGACCGAGAGCCAAGGCATCACGGGCGGGTTGATGCTCACGTTGGGCGGAATATTCGGAGCTGTCCTGTACGGCGTGATAGCCACCCGGTGGAACAGCAAAATTGTCCTTGTGGTCTTCACCGTTCTCTCGGCCATCATGATGGTCGTCTTTATTTCGGCCGCCTCTGTGCTCATGCTCGCTTTCGGCGCAGGCATACTGGTGGGCGTGCTGATTAACGGCTGCATCGCCGGACTCTACACACTCGCTCCTTCCCTCTACCCAGCGTCCGTCCGCAGCACAGGCGTCGGCTGGGGTATCGGCATCGGACGCATCGGGGCCATAATTGCCCCGCTGATCACCGGCGCCCTCCTCGACGCGTCGTGGTCCGCCGTGCAGCTATACCTCGCTGTCGGCGCCGTAGTACTTATCAGCGCCGTCGCTGTTGGAACGATCCGGTCCAAAGAGCCAGTCGCGAAGGACGCGTCACTGGAGGAACTCAGCGGAGTCTGACCATATCTGCCACCCTGCACTGGCTCTCGGTCGGCTTCCTTGCACCGAGAGCCAGTTCAGTCCCCGGACTTCATTCAGTCCTGCAGTTCCCACACCACCGTGACGCTGGCGCCAACGCTCGCGTGACCTGCCTCAACGCTGATGGCGTCCGTGGCCATGGCCCGCTCGAGCCTGGCCACAGGAACCGGCCCGGATAAGAGGGGGTGCTCGGCAATGGACACCACCGCGCCAAGCCTGGCCGAGGCCAGGGAGGCAAACTGTCCTGCCGCAGCAGCGGCATCCTGCCACGCAGCTTCCCGGGCCCGGGCCATCACAGCCGATTCATCCGAGAACCCGAGGTCCAGGCCGTTCAGCCGAACGTCATCGCCGCCGGCTTCAACGGCCGCCGCGATCACGGCGGACGCAGCCGCTACTCTGCGAAGGCGCACGGTGAGCACGCTCGACGCTACGTAGCCGGCCACCTTCTGGCCCTCGCCGTCGCGCCAGATGAGCTCCGGCCGGACGTTCAGTCCGGACGTCCGGATATCCGGATCGCCGACGCCGTGCTGCCGGAGCGCACCGGACACAGCGGCGGACGCTGTGCCTGCTTCCGCATACGCGGCACCCACGCTGTCCCGCCGGCATTCGATGCCCACGGAAATCGTCAGCAGGTCAGGCGGCGCCTCGGCCGATCCTGTTCCCGTCACGGTGATGGTCCTGGTGTTCGCGCCGGCCATGGTCAAACCTCGATTCCGCCGGCACCGCGGGGAGCCGGCCTGGGTGTCCTGATGTCAACGTAGCCGCCGGCTTCCAGGCCGGCCAGCCTTTCGAAAAAGTTCGCCGATCCCGGATTTCCGGTCCGGAGCTGCGACCAGGCGGCGGCAAGGAAATACAGCGGTAGGAAGGGCAGGCCCAGGCAGCAGGCGTACTGGCTGCAGTGCTTTTCCTCATGGCCGAGAAGTGCCGCATTGGAGGCCAGCCGTTCAGCGGAGGCACGGCAGATGACCACATTCCCCACGGCGAAGGCGCCTGCGTGCGGCAGCTTCCACCGATAACCGGCCGCGATGACCAGCCCCCGGGGGCCTTGGCTAATGGCCGTCCCCGCAGCCCGGGCGAGACCCAGCCCAAGCAGGGTCGTGCCGTTGGCCAGGTTGGTGAGCTGCCGTGCCCGCTGGCCTGCCGTCAACGGCCGTGCTGCTGCCCGGCGCCGCCGCAGTGTCATGAGGCCATGGTAGCCGGAGCCTTCACTTAGACTGGTGGATAGTGGCCGCCGGCAGTACCCTAACCGGTATTGTTCCAGCGGCCCTGACCTGGTCACCGAGTGTGTTCATCCTGCATGGATCCGCTTTCGTGGCCTGCCAGTGACGGATGCGCTGCCGGGAAACCGCGCAGGGCTGCCCTGGTCATTGAGGAAATACGTCAGCCCCGACTCGTAGCTAAGAACAGTAGATGACTGAAACTTTGCCGGGCGCCGCCATCCCGAACCCTACGGATGAAGCCGCCATCACTGCCGCTGTAGACCAGGCCATC
>JBKKDH010000034.1:0-18619 GCA_046708445.1 Arthrobacter sp. | reverse complement strand
CTTCGGCCTTGACGTGTTCGGCGGCGTCGGTGGCGGTGGCCTTGACGTTTTCCATGGCTTCCTGGGCGGGTTCCTTCAGGCCCTGGGCCATGTCCTTGGCGGCTTCGGTCAGCTCGGTGGTCAGCGGCTCGGCCGCGGTTTTGAGGGCGTCGGCTGCTTCGCGTTCCTTCTCGGATGCCGGGATCAGGGAGGAGAGCAGCATGCCGGCGCCGAACGCGATCAGGCCGGCGGCCAGGGGGTTGCCCTGGGTTTTGGCCTTGACCTGTGCCGGTGCCTCGCCGATCGCGTGGCCGGCGTCGCCGAGGGTGGACCCGACAGTGTCGCCGGCGTTGCCCATGGCGTTGCCGGTGTGCCTGGTGGTGTGGTGGAGGCTGGTGGTGGCGTCGTCCGCGGCTCCCATGATTTTCTCCTTCACTCCGAAGACGGCGTCTTTGACCTTGCCGGTTTGGCGTTGGACGATGTTGGACGGGGTGACTTTGTCGGCCACGGCGTCCACGTTGGTGCCCAGCCGGGCTCGGGTTGCTTCAATGTCTGAACGGATTGCGTCCGGGTTATCGCTCATCGTTTTACCTCACCGGGTTTCAGGGTTGGGGGGATTTCTGAGAGTGTTTCGGTGGTCTGGGGCAGGCCCTTGATCTGCTTGAGTTCCTTGCGGCCGATCGAGGCCAGGACCGCGGCGATGATGCCCCAGACCAGGGCGACGACGACGGCGGACCAGCCCAGGCCCATCAGCTCGCCGAGGGCGTACCAGAGGGCGATGGAGAGGAAGAGCAGGACGAAGTGCCCGGCGACGCCGGCGCCGGCGAGCATGCCGCCGCCCTTGCCGGCCTTGGACGCGGACTCCTTCAGTTCGGCCTTGGCGAGCTCCACTTCCTGGCGCATCAGCGTGGACAGGTCCCGGGTCACCTCACCAAGCAGGTCACCCAACGACGTGTTATCCGCCTTCACATGAGCCGCCGAGGGAGGAGGCTCGGGAATCTGGCTGCTCATCACGGCCTGCCAGTCGGGCCGTCCGTGGAACGGTCCTTGGTGAGGGGGTCACTGCCCATGGGGTCATCAGCAAGGTCCCGGTCCCGGAGCGGATCGTCGGCGAGCCGGTTGCCCGACCACGGATCCTCCACCAGTTGCGGGCTGTCCAGCGGGCTGGCCGCGCTGGAGGCGCCGGTGTAACTGCCTTCTCCGGCACGTGTGCCGGGTGCCCCGCCGTCGAACCCTGCCGTTGTGGTGGCCGGGCCGGGAACCTGGACCGGGGGCGGTGGAACGGCCCCGCCGGACGGGGTGTATCCGCCCGGGCCGCTGCCGTAGCTGTCAGCCCCGTACTGGCTGCCGTAGGGGCTGGGTGAGCCGTCTATGCCGGAGCTGTATTCGCCGGTGCTGCGTGCTGCCGTCCTGCTTGATTCCGGCGCACCGGCACTCAGGCTGCGGGTGAGCCTGCCTGCGAGGACTCCGGCTCCTGCCGCAAGGAGCAGGAAAGTACCGGGCCTCTGCCGGGCGAAGGACTTGACCTCGTTCAGGAGTGATCCGGGATCCCTCCCGTCCAGCCATGACGCCACTGACGTGGAACGGTCAGCAACCTGGCGGACGAGGTCGCTGGCGACGCCGGGCTGGTCGGATGCCCGGGCCATGGCATGCAGTTCATCCGAGATGGAACGGAGTCCGTCGGCGACTTTCTGCTGCTGGGTCCCGGCCTGTTGGGTGAGGTCGGAACGGGCCTGGTAGAGGAGGTCCTTGGCGTTGGACTTGACCTCGGATGCCACATTCGCGGCTTCGGTCTTGGCCGTCTCAGCTACGCTCTGCGCCGACTGTTTCGCGGTTTGGGCTACGTCACTGGCTTCGCCCTTCACAGCGTCCTTGACGGCATCCTTGCGGGACGTCCCGTCGGCATCGCCGGAAGCGGAATAGGCGTTGCCCGTCATGGGAGTGGGCTGCGCAGCGGACGGGAAGGTGGTGGCGCTCCGCTCTCCAGTGCTCAATGGATTGGCCGGGGGGACAGTGTTGGTTGTGTCCTCGGGCCATTGGTTCTCTGTCATCTTTTGCTCTCTCTTTCCAAGAAGGCCGGTGGTTGATCAAGAACCAGCGATACTGGCCGTAAAATAGTAAGCATGATTACTAACAGTAAGTAAGTACCCTTGGTAAATAACTTTATGCATGTTCCGGGAAGCCGGTTTGGTGAGTTTTCCGGGCTGGCTTAACTACGTAGGAAGAGGTGGGTGGCGTTGGAGCCATGGGTTTGGGTGGTAGTTGGAATCGTTGTGGTGGTGCTTGTTGTGCTGCTTCTGGTCACAGGGCGGCGCCGTAAGGCAATCCAGCAAAAGCGGGATGAATCGCACCGCGAAAAGGCGGCAGAAATCCGCCGCACGGCCGAGGACATTGAACTGGACGCCCGCGAAAATGAAGCCCGGGCCACGCGTGCCAGGGCTGATGCCGAGCAGGCCCAGGTGGAAGCTGCCAGACTGCGCCAGGAGGCCGAAAAGAGGGCGGCTGATGCTCAATCCCTCCGGGGTGAGGTTGCGGAGCACACGCGGAAGGCTGACGCAGTGGACCCTGACGTTGACACTCGGCGAATGCAGGAGCGTTCGCGCGAAGGTGACGTCCCGGCGCCCAGGGACGCCCGCGAGGACGACGCGCGCACGGCCGACGCCCGCGCCGACGAGGTACGCGCCGACCGCGAAAATCCGCGTTCGGGAATCTAGCCCCGGGTAGCTAGTTCCGTGGCTTCAGGACGGGGGAGGGGGCAACTCCTTCCCCCGTTGCCATGCCGTCCAGCACCTGCGCGATCGCGTCGATGGAGGACGTTCTGGGCTCCCAATCCAGCAACCGGCGAGCCCGTCCAGTGTCCATGACCGGCGCGCCGGCGGCCATGTCAATCCACCCCGCGTCCGTGGGCTGGATCCGGAGCTTCCAGGTCAGCGCGGCCAATCCGCGGAGCAGGGACATCGGAACGGGTAGGATCCGGCGTGCGTGCAGCAGCCTGGCCAATTCCTGCGGCGTGACGACGGGCTCGGCTGCGATGTTGAAGGCCCCCGACTCGCGTCGGTCCAGCACGCGCCAATAGGCTTCAGCGACGTCGTCTGCATGGACGGCCTGGAAGATCAGGTCGTCCGGGGCCGGCAGGATGGGAACCTTCAGCCGCCGCGGCAGCAGCCGCGGAATCACCGGACCCAGGAAGTAGCCTCCGATCTCGCTGCCGGCGTTCCGCTGGAAAATGAGGCCGGGCCGAAGCCGGGCCACCTTGACCCCGGGATGTTGCGCCTCAAACTGGTCAAGCAGGCGCTCCTGTTCGGCCTTGTGCCTGCTGTAGTGCGAACCGGGTATCCCGGTGGCCGGCCATGATTCGTCCGTCCTCCGGTCCTTCGGAGCCCTGCTGTAGGCGCCCACCGATGAGGCGCACACGATCTGTCCCACGCCGGCCTGCCCGGCCGCATCCAGGACATGAGCCGTCCCGGTGACGTTCGTCCGGTGCAGCTGCTCCAGGTCCCGGTTCGGCTGGACTTGCCACGCCAGGTGAACCACCGCATCCACGCCCGCCAGCGCTGTGCGAAGCAGGGGGAGGTCGGATTCCAGGCCGATGTCCAAGGTGTGCCATGCCACGCCCCTGTAGGGCGCCCGCGCGGTGTCGGGGAGCCTCCGGCTGATGCCAACGAGCTCCAGTGTTCCCGGCTTTGTTTCCAGTTGGCTCTGGAGGTTCCGCAGGAGCGCGGTCCCCGCGTTTCCGCTGGCTCCTGTGATGGCAATTCGCATCAAGACGTTCTCCCTTCGTGTGGATGGCTCGGCCTGCACATCGAGCCTATCTCCGGAAGCATTGTTTAATAAGCAGCCTTATGATTTCCTACTTCTAAGTCTTGCCGCAGGCTTTCGGACCCAGACCGAGGGAACCAACGACAATGCCCGATTTTCTCAACGCACTTGCCTTGGAACAACCCGCTTTTCCGCCGCCATCAGTCCAGCGAAGCCCGCAAGGGCCCGCTTCGAGGGGCGGACAACTCCGGGAAACCTTTGTCAATGATCTCGTCCTGGAGTACCTGGACCTCGCGGAGGCACTGGCCGCCCGTTTCGAGGCCCGGGGCCGGGAGCGTGCCGACCTGAACCAGGTGGCGTACCTTGGCCTGGTCAAGGCTGCGAAGGGCTTCGACCAGGCCAAAGGAGACAGCTTTCCCGCGTATGCTGCCCCCACCATCAGTGGTGAGCTGAAGCGGTACCTCCGCGACCGCAGCTGGATGGTCCGGCCTCCGCGCCACATCCAGGACCTCCGCACGCGCCTGTACCGGGTGGAGCCCGACCTGGCCCAATCTCTCGGCCGGACTCCCAGCATCGCCGAACTGGCTCAGGAACTCGGAGCGGACTCCGGCGACGTACTGGAAGCGATCTCTGCCTCGTCCAGCATGCACCCGGACTCCCTCGACGCCGTCAATCCGCATAACGATTCACAGCCGATCGCCGAAGTCCTGGCCGCCCCTGAATCGCCGCTTGAGCGCCTGGAGGAGTTGGCGTGCCTGCGGGAGGCCATGCAGGACCTCGATCCTGCAGACCGTGAATTGCTGTACCGGCGGTACTTCTGTGAAGAGACCCAGGTGCAACTGGGGGAGCGGCTGGGGATGTCCCAGATGCAGGTGTCGCGCCGGCTGGCCCGTGTCCTGGTTGCGCTGCAGCGAAGGCTGCAAGAGAGCAGCTACGCGGAGTCGAGCCTTTCCGCTGCGGCCAACACCTCGTCTGCGGAGACTGCGAGGAGGGCGGGATCCGGACGGTCCGCGAAAGGATCCCCGCGCCGCAACTCCGCGCGCGTCAAAACCACGTGAGGTCCCGACGGCGGACCCCACCGCTCCGGCCCCACCGGCCCGAACAGTACGACTGAGGGCCGTCCGTAGGCAGAAGCCAGATGGGCCGCGCCGGTGTCGGCGGATATCACCAGCCGCGCACCGGCCACACAGGCGGCAAAAGCCTGGAGGTCCAGACGGCCCGCCATAACAGCGGTGTCGGGAAGCCCCGCCAGCCGGCAGACCTCAAGCGCGCGGTCCCGTTCCGGTGCGCTCCCGGTCAGCACCACCTGGTGGCCGGCAGCTGACAAGTGCCTGGCCACTTGGGCGAACCGGTCGGCCGGCCAATGCCTGCTCGGAAAGGCGGCTCCCACGTGGATCACGGTCGCACCGGGAAAGTTGGTCGGCGCAGGCGGGGTGAGCAGCCTGCATTCGAGTGGGTCGGCGTCGATTCCGTGCCATTGCAGGAGGCGCGTCCAGCGCTCCCGCTCGTGCATTTCTTCGATCCATTCGGGTCCGTCGCCGTAGGTTCCCCTGTGCTGCAGGACGGTCCGGGCGCCGAGGGCGTGCAGGACTTCGCTGCTCTGCGGACCTTTGCCATGGAGGTTGACGGCAACGTCCACGCCGCCTGCACGGAGGGGAAGGGGGTCATGAAGGCCTGCTACAGGCAGCAGCTCGAATCCACCCACCAGCTCGACGGCGCCGGCGAGCCACCCCGGGGCCGCGTACAGCAGGCGGTGCTCCGGGAAAGCCCTCCGCAGGGCGTGCAGCGCGGGCACGGCCACGAGGAGATCGCCCAAGGCGAGGGCGCGCAGCACCAGCAGCTGCGGGCGTCCGTCAGGTGCCGCCGTCGGAATGGCCATTGCTGCACCTCCCCATCAGCCCCGCAGATCTGCCGTGTCACAGGAGTCTAGCCCCGCGGAGTGGACTCGGGCTCTTGAGATTGGATGGGGCTGTTTAGGAGCCTGGACCGGGGGGAACTAGGTGGGTATGGGAAGCTCCGAAACTCCGCAGCTCCGGGCTGTCCTCTTCGACAGGGACGGCACCCTGGTGGTGGACGTGCCCTATAACGGCGACCCGGCGTTGGTCCGGCCGATGCCGGGAGCCCGGGCCGTCCTGGACTCCGTCCGACGACAAGGCCTGGCTACCGGCGTCGTCAGCAACCAGTCCGGACTGGGCCGCGGCCTGCTGGACCAGGCACAGGTGGACCAGGTCAACGCCCGGGTAGAGCAGCTCCTGGGACCCTTCGACGTCTGGGAAATCTGCCCGCACCTAGCCGGGGACGGCTGCAGTTGCCGGAAGCCCGCCCCCGGAATGGTGCACAGCGCCTGCCGGAAACTGGGCCTGGAAACGTCCGAGGTAGCGCTGATCGGGGACATCGGCTCCGACGTCGAGGCTGCCGAGGCCGCCGGTGCCGTGGGCGTGCTGGTTCCCACCCCGCTGACCCGCCCGGAAGAAGTGTCCCGCTCACGGCTGGTGGCACCGGACCTGGCCGGAGCTGTCCGGCTCCTGCTGGAGCTGGCCTGATGGCACGGGTCCTGGTGGCACGGCTGGACAGTGCCGGTGACGTCCTGCTGGCGGGGCCGGCCGTGCGCGCCGTCGCCCATGGACGGCAGCGAGGGGGCGGGCAACCCGGCGGGGGACAGCCCAATGACGTGGTGATGCTGTGCGGACGCCAGGGCGAAGCGGCAGCTGCCCTGTTGCCGGGGGTTGCGGAGGTCTACACCTGGGACTGCCCCTGGATCATGAATCCGGCCCCCGCCTTGACGGGACCGCACGCCGAACGCCTGATTAACTATGTCCGGGATTCCAGGATCAGCCAGGCCGTGATCCTGACGTCCTTCCACCAGTCCCCGCTTCCGCTGGCCCTGCTGCTGCGGCTGGGCGGCGTGGAGCACATCACCGGGGCGTCAATCGACTATGCGGGCTCGCTCCTGGACGTCAGGCTCCGGCCCGGCGAGGATTTCCCGGAGGAACAACCGGAGGCGGAACGGGCTTTGGGGATCGCCCGCGCCGCCGACCACCGGCTCCCGGCCGGGGACGATGGGAAGCTCCGGGTGAAAGCCGTGCCGGACGTCTCGGACCTGGTGGGCGAGGGCCGCTACGTAGTGGTCCACCCCGGCGCCGCCGTCCCCGCAAGGGCCTGGCCACCCCTTCACCATGCCGCCGCCGTCGAACTTTTGGAAGGCGCGGGACACCGTGTGGTGGTGACCGGCGGTCCGTCCGAAACGTCGCTGACCGCAACTGTTGCCGGCCCTTCCGCCCTTGACCTGGGTGGCCGTACCGACCTGTCCACGCTGGCCGGCGTCCTCGCCGGAGCGGACGCCGTGGTCACGGGCAACACCGGGCCGGCCCACCTCGCAGCAGCCGTGGGGACTCCGGTGGCTTGCCTCTTTGCCCCGGTGGTTCCGGCTGTGCAGTGGGCACCGTACGGCGTGGCGCTGGAGCTTCTGGGCGACCAGGACGCGCCTTGCAAGCTGAGCCGGGCGCGGGTCTGCCCGGTGCCTGGCCACCCCTGCCTCAGTTCGGTCAAACCCGACGACGTGGTCCAGGCAGTGGAGCGGCTGATCGGCGGAGTCTCGTCCTTCAGCACGCACGTCAGTACCCGCAGAAAGTCGCGAAGCTGATGAGGATCCTTCTGTGGCATGTGCACGGGTCCTGGACCGATGCTTTCGTCCGCGGCCGTCACGATTACCTTTTGCCTGTACTCCCGGAGGGCGGGCCGTGGGGCCTGGGACGCGCGGGCAGGGACTGGCCCGGCTCTGTGCGGGAGGTAGCGCTGGCGGACCTCGACGCCGATGGTGTGGACGCCGTCGTGCTTCAACGGCCCGGGGAGATCGCCGAGGTTGCCAGAGCCCTGGGACGGCGTCCGGGGATTGAGCTGCCGGCCGTCTACGTGGAGCACAACACCCCCAAGGGCGACTTCCCGTTCACCCGGCATCCGCTCGCCGACCAGGGCGAGATCCCCGTGGTGCACGTAACGCACTTCAACAGGCTGGCGTGGGACAGCGGCAGCGCTCCCACCATCGTCATCGAACACGGGATCCCGGATCCGGGGCTCCTGTACACCGGTGACCTTCCGGAACTCGCAGTGGTGGTCAACGAACCCCTCCGGCGTGGCCGGGTGACAGGCACGGACCTGCTCCCGGCCTTCTCGGCGGCGGCGCCGCTGCGGGTGTTCGGCATGAAAACGGAAGGCCTTGCGGCCGCCATCGGCGTGGAGGACTCCCGGCTGACCGCCCGCGGGGACCTCCGGACGGCTGATCTGCACCGCGAACTGGCCCGCTGCCGGGTCTACCTGCACCCCATGCGGTGGACGTCTTTGGGCCTGTCCCTTTTGGAGGCCATGCACTTGGGCATGCCGGTCCTGGCCCTGGCGGCCACCGAAGCTCCGAGGGCGGTGCCGCCGGAAGCCGGCGCGGTGTCCGCCGACGTCGGCGAGCTGCTCCGCTGCGCCCGCCGCCTGGTTGCCAATCCGGAAGAAGCACGACGGCGGGGCCTCGCGGCGCGCGAGGCGGCGCTGGAACGCTATGGCCTCAGCGGGTTCCTGGACCGCTGGGACGAGGTCCTCGCGGACCTGCGCACCCCGGCCACCGCGAACGGGAAGAGGCGCCCCCACACCACACGCCTGGACGAGCAGATCCTTATTCCGGCGCGAGAGAGGCAAACCCCATGAAGATCTCGATGGTATCCGAGCACGCCAGCCCGCTGGCCGCACTGGGCGGGGTGGACGCGGGCGGGCAGAACGTCCACGTCGCCTCGCTGTCCGAGGCCCTGGCACGGCGCGGCCACAGCGTGACCGTGTACACCCGGCGGGACGCGGAGGACCTGCCGGCGACGGTGCAGGCGGGGCCCCGGCTGGAAGTTGTGCACGTGGACGCCGGACCTCCCTGCCATGTTCCCAAAGATGAGCTGCTTCCGTTCATGGGCGACCTCGCGGAGGGCATTGCCAAGGACTGGGACCGGGGGGCGCCGGACGTGGTGCACGGGCACTTCTGGATGTCAGGGCTCGCGGCCCTGGATGCGGTGCGGAGGATCGGCGGACGGGATGATGCAGACTACCGGATTCCTGTCATCCAGACCTTCCACGCGCTGGGGACTGTCAAACGCAGGCACCAGGGCAGCGAAGACACCAGCCCGCCGCAGCGGCGCTGGCTTGAACCCGCCGTGGGCCGGTCCGCCGACAGGATCATTGCCACCTGCTCCGACGAAGTGTTCGAACTGAAGGCGATGGGAATCGACACCGGAAAAGTGTCCATCGCCCCGTGCGGGGTGGATCTGGGGCTCTTTTCCGCGGACGGCCCGCCCGCACCGGGGCCCAGGACCCACCGGATCCTGTCCGTTGGCAGGCTGGTACCGCGCAAAGGCGTGGATCTGGTGATCCGTGCGCTTCCGCAGCTCGCTGAGGCAGGATTCGACGACGTCGAACTCCTGATCGTGGGCGGCGGCGCCGAGCCCGGGGTACTGCACGCCGACCCGGAAGTGCGCCGACTGATGGGCCTCGCGGAAGGGCTGGGGGTTGCGGACAAGGTGACGTTGCAGGGGCAGGTGCCGCGCGGCGACATGCCCGGGATCTTCCGCAGCGCCGATGCAGTGGTGTGCACGCCCTGGTATGAACCGTTTGGCATCGTTCCACTGGAAGCCATGGCATGCGGGGTGCCTGTCGTGGCGGCCGCCGTGGGCGGGCTGCAGGACTCCGTGCTTGATCACGGCACAGGACTGCACGTGCCGCCCCGGGATCCGGAGGCCATCGCCGCTGCCTTGGCCATCCTGTTGGGAAACCCGGACCTTCGCGCGGCGATGGGGGCGGCCGGTCAGGCCCGTGCCCGGACGCGGTATTCCTGGGACCGGGTGGCCGCCGAAACGGAGAAGGCGTACCAGTTGGCCATCGCGGAACTGCCCGCCACGTTGGGAATGGAAGGGGCAGCGCTGTGACCGCCGAATGGTCCCTCCGGGAAGCCGGCTTTCCGTCCCTCGCTTTCCCCGCCTTGCCGGGACTGGAAGCGGCGGATATGGAAGCATCGGACGAGGAGTGCGCGGATGCTGAGTCGGTGCACACGGTGCGGCTGCACCTGGACAACGTGGTTCCGGCCCTGGAATCGCTCCGGGCCCAGTCCGGCCGGCTCGCGGCGTGGGGTGTGGAACTGGCACACCGGCTCCTGCGCGGCCAGCGGCTCCTGGCGGCCGGAAACGGCGGTTCTGCTGCCGAGGCCCAGCACCTGACCGCTGAACTCGTGGGCAGGTTCGACGGCGAACGCGTCCCCTTCTCGGCCATCTCGCTGCACGCCGAAACTTCGGCGCTGACGGCGCTCGCCAACGACTACGGCTATGAGCAGGTCTTCGCCAGGCAGGTCCGCGCCCACGGCCGTTCCGGGGACGTGCTGTTGCTGCTTTCCACCAGCGGCCAGAGCCCCAACCTGCTGCGTGCCGTGGAAGCGGCGGCACGCCTCAACATCACCACCTGGGCGCTGACCGGCCCGGGGCCCAATCCGCTGGCCGACGCCTGCGACGAGGCAGTGATGATCGACGCCCTCAACGCCAACGCGCAGGAGGGCCACCTGATTGCCCTGCACGCCGTCTGCCGGGCTTTTGACCTGGAGGTCCGCCGGCGGAGCTCCGGCCTCCAGGGCGGACGAATGGAAGCTGAGTGGGGTGCTGAACCTTGAGAATCGTGGTGGTGGGCGATGTGATCCTCGACGTTGACCTGTCCGGCGATGCCACCAGGCTGAGTCCGGACGCGCCCGTGCCGGTGGTTGACGTGACCGGCGTGAAGCGCCGCGCTGGAGGAGCCGGGCTGGTGGCCCGGATGCTGGCGGGGGACGGTTGGCCGGTCACCCTGGTCACGGTGCTGGCGGACGACGACGCCGGGCGGCAGCTGGAGGCGGCGCTCGCCGGGGTGCGCCTGGCCGCCGGTCCCAGCAGCTTCCCGACGCCCGTCAAGACGCGTGTCCGGGCAGGAACACATCCCGTGGTCCGGTTCGACCAGGGCTGCGGGAGGGTGCCGGTGCCTGACGTCACGCCCGCCATGCTGCGGGCCGTGGAAAATGCCGGCGCCATCATTGTTGCCGACTACGGCCGTGGCCTGGCGGCCAACCCGCAGCTCAGGGAGCTCCTGGCCAGGCTGGCGGAGGACGTCCCCATCGTGTGGGACCCGCATCCCGCGGGCGCCGCTCCCGTACCGGGAGTCGCCGTCGTCACTCCCAACCTGGCAGAGGCTCACAAAGCGGCCGGGAGCGGCGGCGAGGGGTTTGCAGGACCTGCCTCCGCCGACGGGGCTGCCAGGGTGGCCGGCATCCTGCTGGACCAGTGGGGCAGCCGCGCTGTTTTGGTGACCACGGGCGAGCGCGGGGCAACCCTGCTGCGGCAGCGTGACCGAGTCCCGCGTCCCGTTCCGGCGCCCCGGGTAGAGGCAGCCGATCCCTGCGGGGCAGGCGACCGGCTGGCGGCAAGCCTGGCAGTGCACCTGGTGGCGGGCCGGGACCTGGAGGACTCCGCCGTCCTCGCCGTCCACGAGGCCGCGGATTTCCTGGCCGCCGGTGGAGTGGCGTCCTTGCCGGAGCCAAGCGTGCCCGCCAAACGCAGGCACCGCACCACCGAACCCCTGCTGCTGGCCCGCAGCGTGCGGGAGAACGGCGGCACAGTGGTGGCCACCGGCGGCTGCTTCGACCTGCTGCACGCCGGCCACGTCAGATCGCTGACGGCTGCCCGCGAACTGGGGGACTGCCTTGTTGTCTGCCTGAACTCGGACGCGTCTGTGCACCGGCTCAAGGGTGAGCAGAGACCCATCATGAACCAGCAGGACCGCGCCGAACTGCTGCTTGCCCTGGAATGCGTGGACGCCGTAATGATCTTCGACGAGGACACCCCGGAGGCCGCACTGGACCGGCTGCGGCCTGACATCTGGGTGAAGGGCGGCGACTACAAAGGCGCCAAGCTTCCCGAAGCCGGGCTCGTGGAGAGCTGGGGCGGCCGCTGCGTCACCGTCCCCTACCATCCGGCCCGTTCCACCACCGGCCTGGCCGAAGCGCTGGGCAAGGTCAGCTGAAATTCAACCGAAAGGAACACCATGAACACAGAGACACCCTGGCCTGGCCGCGTCCTGGTCACCGGAGGGGCCTCCGGACTGGGGGCCGCCGTCGTTGACGCTGTCCTGAAGGCGGGCGGAACGCCGGTGGTCCTGGACCGGGACATCAGCAAGGTTTCAGCCGTGAAGGCTTTCGAGGTGGACGTTGCTGACCGCCCCGCCGTGGAGCAGGCAGTGCGGGAGGCCGCGGAATCCCTGGGCGGTCTGGACGCGGTGGTCACGGCCGCAGGCATCGACCGCTGCGGCAAGCTGGAGGACGTCGAGGCAGACGAATGGGAGAAGGTGATCGGCGTCAATCTCCTGGGCACGGTCTCCGTGGTCCGCGCCGCCCTGCCCTACTTGATGGAGTCACGCGGGAGGGTGGTCACGGTGGCCTCCACGCTGGGTAAGCGGGCGGTGGCCGACGCCACAGCCTACTGCGCCTCCAAGTTCGGCGTGGTGGGCTTCAGCCATGCGCTCGCCGCGGAAACCGGCGGCCGGATCGGCGTCACCACCATGATCCCCGGCGGCATGAACACCCACTTCTTTGACGACCGGACCGAACAGTACAAACCCCAGGACGATTCCCGGCTCAACAGCCCGGCCAACGTGGCCCGAGCCATCCTGTTTGTGCTCTCCCAACCGCCGGGCTGCGAGGTGCGGGAGATGCTGATCTGCCACGCGGAGGAAGGCTCCTGGCCCTGAGGGTCCGGGGCGCAGGACGTGGCTACAGCCCCAGCAGGCTCCGAACGTCCCGGTATGCTTCGGCCGGCCGGATGCCCGCCACCAGGCACTCGTCATGCGGGCAGCGCGGCGCGGTCCAGCCCACCTGTGTAACGTCCGCGCCGCACACCGGACAGTGCGTCACCCACGACAGCTGAAGCCGGTGCCTGCCCCGGCCCAGGGGAGCGGAGGTGAGCGCGTTCCCTGCCCAGTAGATCCCCACAGTCGCCGTGCCCAGCGCCTGGGCGAGATGCCGCGGACCGCTGTCATTGGCCAGCACCACGTCCGCGCGCTCCAACAGGGCGGCCAACTCACCAAGGCCCAGCTTCCCCGCCACGGAAGCCACGGGGCCGGAACCGGTTCTGCTGGAAGGCCCGACGGCGGCCGCCACCACCGCTTCCGCGAGCCCGGTTTCGCTCCGGTCGCCGACCACCAGGACCCGGCAGCCGTCGTCGGCCGCTTCCCGGGCAACCGCCCCGAAACTTGCCGCCGGCCAGCGGCGGCGGAGATCGGTGGCCCCCGGATGGATCACCAGCAACGGTGCGTCACCAGGTGGGAGCGCCGTGCCGAGCGCCGCAGGCAACTGCGCCACGAACCTCTGCTGCGGCCGAAGCTGCGCCTCAAGTGCCGCGGGCGGGGCGCCAGCCAGGCCCGCCACTTCCAGGGCACGCATGGGCTCGTGCTGGTAGTAGGCGTACGGGAGCGTCCGCTCCAGCGGGACGGCGTCCGGCGTCGCCGATCCCACCGTGTGCCGGGCCCCCAGCCGCAGCAGGAACGGGTTGGAAAACCGGCCGCCGCCATGCAGTTGGACGGCCAGGTCGAATGTCCGTGCCCGGGCGTCGAGGAAAAACCGGTCGACGGCGTCAGCGTCCTCGGTGCCGGGACGCACCCCCTCGGCGAACGGCAGCACCATCACGTCGTCCACCGGGCTCCGGACCTCCGCCAGCAACGACCCGTGCAGCGGTGTCCCCAGGAGCGTCACGGTGGAGCCCGGGTACGCCTGCTTCAACGCCGTCACCGCGGGAAGGGCAAACATCAGGTCACCCAGGCCACCGCCGCGCAGCACGGCGATCCGCGTGACCCCGGGGAATGGGTCCAGCACCGGCCCGACGCCCCGGATGGTCTCGTCCATGCCCTGCTCCATCAATGCCGGTGTTCCTTCCGCGCCTGCGCCTTCATGTGGTGCCACCCTACGGACGCCCTGCCCCGCTGGCTATAGCCGTATTCTGCCCCCGACCCCACCGTGTAAACATCTTCTCCCGGGGTACGGGTCTCCCAGGAGAAGGACGTACGGAGGAGTTCCATGCATACGACCGCCCGAACCACGGCATCTGCTGGCCTGCACCTTAACGGCTCCGGACTGACCATCAGCGATCCCCGGACCGGGGAGTACCTGTGGTCCGTCCCGGAGGCCGGGCCCGACGCGGTGAGTCACGCCGTCGACGTGGCCCGGAGCGCTGCCGAGCGGTGGTCCGCCGTCGCCCCGGCGGAGCGGGGGGCCGCCCTCCGGACCGCTGCCAGGGCACTCGGCGCCGCAGCGCAGGAACTGGCGGGGCTGAACAGCAGCGAAACCGGTCGTCCGCTGGAGGAAGCCCTCGCCGGGATCGCGGCCGGGGTCTCCACCCTGGAGCAGTATGCCGAGCTGGGCCCGGTGCACCGCGGACACAGCCTGCTCGGCAACAGGTCGGCCTCCGACTACACGGTTGCCGAACCCCGCGGCGTCGCTGTCCTCCTCACCCCGTGGAACGATCCGGTGGCTGTGGCCTGCGGACTGATTGGCGCAGCCTTGGTCACGGGCAACACCGTGGTGCACAAGCCCAGCGAGCGTTGCCCACGCCTCGGCGAAGCCCTGGGTGAAGTACTGGCGCCGGCCTTTCCCCCAGGTGTCCTGCTGACCGTGTCCGGCGGGGCCGGAGTGGGAGAAATGCTGACCCAGGCCGCCGTCGACGTCATTGCCCATGTGGGGTCCAGCGACTCCGGCGAACGGATCGCCTACGCCGGGGTGCAGGCCGGAGCACACGTGGTCCGGGAGAACGGCGGGAACGATCCACTGGTGGTGGACCGGGACGTTGACCCGGCGTGGGCGGCCGAGCAGGCTGCCATCGGTGCCTTCAGCAACAGCGGGCAGATCTGCACTTCCGTGGAACGGGTCTACGTCCATGAGGCCATCGCGGCCGAATTCTGCGCCGCGCTGGAAGCCGAAGCGGCGCTCCGCAACAGCAACGGCACGGTGGCTCCGCTGGTGGACACGAGGCTGCGCGGCACCGTCCACGCCCAGGTGTCGGAGGCACTGGAGCAAGGAGCGCACGCGGTGGAAGGCGGCGCCGTGCCGGAGGGGCCCGGTGCCTTCTACCCGGCCACAGTTTTGCTCGGCTGCACCGACAGCATGCAGGTGATGGCGGAGGAAACCTTTGGCCCGGTGGCTGCCGTGCGGGTGGTCCAAACCTTCGACGAGGGGCTGCGGCTCGCGGGCAGTGGCCGCTACGGGCTGGCCGCCACGGTCCTGACCGGAAGCATCGCCCATGTGCAAGAGGCCATCGCCGCGCTCCCGGTGGGCACCGTGAAAATCAACGAGGTGTTTGGCGGGGCGCCGGGTGGCTCGGCCCAGCCCCGGGGTGCCAGCGGCGAGGGGTTCGGCTACGGTCCGGAGCTGCTGGACGAGTTCACCCGGGTGAAGGTAGTGCACGTGGCGGCCCCACCGCCGTTCGCCCTCCGGGAACGGGCGCTGCCTGTGGAGGATCAGGCATGAGCCCGGCAGACCCCGGCGCCGGCGACCTCTCCAGCCAGAGGGGACTCTCCGAATGGCTGCCTCGCCGCCTCGCCGCCGAACGGCCGGCCATCACCGTCATCGGCGACGTGATGCTGGACGGCTGGTGGAGCGGGACCATCGAGCGGCTCTGCCGGGAGGCACCGGCACCCGTGGTCGACGTGGCCATCCGCAACTTCGTCCCCGGCGGGGCAGCCAACACCGCGATGAACCTCGCGGCGCTCGGTGCCCGGGTGGCGGTGGCCGGCATCATCGGAACGGACGACGCCGGGACCACGCTTCGGAGGAAGCTTCAGGATGCCGGGATTGACGTCCGGTATCTGCAGACCCATCCGGACATGGTCACCACCACGAAGATCCGGATCAGCAGCGGCGGCCAGGTGATGCTGCGGATCGACGACTCAGCCACATCCGTCCCGGCCGATGCGCTGGCCACGCTCGCCGCATCGGTGCGTGCCGCCGTCGGACATCAGGACGCGGTGTTGCTGTGCGACTACGGCACCGGGGTCCTGGCCGGTCCGGTCCGCGAGGCCCTCATTGAGGCGCTTGGAGGACCCGAATCCCGGCCGCTGACGGTGGTGGACGCCCACGATCCCCGCCCTTGGGCCCCGTTGCGGCCGGACCTGGCCACCCCCAATGCCCAGGAAGCCAGCCGCCTGCTGGGCCTGCGCCTGCCCGAGGGGCCGGACCGCGTGGCTGCCGTGACCCGGCACCGCGACGCCCTGTGCGCTGCTACCGGGGCACACGCGGTGGTGGTGACACTGGACCGGGACGGAACAGTCCTGTTCCCGGCCGACGGCGGCACCCACCGGACGTGGGCCAGGCCCGCTGCGGAGAAGCAGGCCTCCGGCGCCGGCGACACGTTTGTGGCGGCCCTGACACTGGCCCACTCGGCCGGCCTCCCGCTGACCGCAAGCCTGGACCTGGCCCAGGCCGCGGCGGACGTGGTGGTCCACCAGCCCGGCACGTCGGTATGCAGCACCGCCCAGCTGGGCCGGTACCTGGCGAGCTTCGCCGACACGGCGCTCAGCATCGACGAACTCGCACTGGAGCTGGAGGCGCACAGGTCCCAGGGCCAGCGGATCGTGCTGACCAACGGCTGCTTCGACGTGCTGCACAAGGGCCACACCCGCTACCTGAACCAGGCCAAACAGCTGGGCGACATCCTGGTGGTGGCCTTGAACAGCGATGCCTCAGTCCGCCGGCTCAAGGGACCGGACCGTCCCATCAACACCGAGGCGGACAGGGCTGCGGTCATCGCCGCTCTCAGCTGCGTTGACTATGTCACTGTCTTCGACACCCCGACGGCCAGCCCGCTGATCCGGCGGCTCAAGCCCGAGGTGTACGCCAAGGGCGGTGATTACACTCCGGACATGCTGGAGGAGACCGGTGCAGTGGAGGAGTGCGGCGGGCGGGTGGCCATCCTGGACTACGTGGCCGAACGCTCCACCACGGCCGTGGTCAAACGCATCCGGGCGGGCGAAGGAGCGGGGCAGGTCCAGTAGGGACGCCTCTCCCCGCCTGCCGGTCAACTAATGTTGAGCCATGACTGAAGCGGCACACGGATAATGGCGAAACGCGGCAAGTCAGGCGGCCGGAACAGCCAGCGTCCGGCGGCGGGAGTCATCGAGGTGCCCAGGGGAACCCGGCCGGACGGCCCCGTCGAGGGCGTCTACTACATCGATACCGGCGACTGCGAGCTCATCGCGGACCAGGACAACTCCAACGGCTGGCTCCTGAAAATCAACGGCGTCATGAGCTCCCACATCGACCTCGCCGATCCGCTCTTCCTTGATTTTGAGTACATGCGCTGGATGGCCGCGCTGATTGAATCGCGCTGGCCGCCGGCCTCCGGAAAGGGCGGGCCCAAGGACAGCGAGCCGCACCGGCTGCGCGGGCTGCACCTGGGCGGCGGGGCCTGCTCCCTGGCACGCTACTTCCACGCGGCCTATCCGGATGCGCGGCAGGTGGTGGTGGAGCTCGACGGCAAGCTCGCCGAGTATGTCCGCGGCTGGTTCGACCTTCCCAAAGCCCCGCTGCTCCGGATCCGCGTCGGCGAGGCCCGCGAGGTCACCGAGACACTCACGCCGGACACCCGCGACTTCATCATCCGTGACGTCTTTGCCGGCTCACTGACACCCCGGCCGCTCACCACCGCGGAGTTCAACAGCCACATCAGGCGTGTGCTGGCGCCGGGCGGCATCTATGTGGTCAACTCCGGCGACGCCCCGGACCTCAAGAACGCGCGCGAGGACGCCGCCACCATCGCGGCCGCCTTCGAGCACACCCTCATCATCGCCGATCCCGCCATGCTCAAGGGCCGCCGCTACGGAAACATGGTGATGGCCGGCAGCGACACCCCGCTCGACGGCGACCCCAAGCTGGCCCGCCGGCTCCTGGGCGGTGCTGTCCCGGCGCACATCTGGAACGACGCCCAGGTGCGCGCCTTCGCCGCCGGCTCCCCGGTGCGCCACGACCCGGCGCCTGCCCCGGAGCGCCATCCCGCCGCTTAGGTGCGAATTCCCGATCCTCGGCCCAGCAGCGCTTCCCGGTGCGCCGCCGTCTGGTCCCGCAACGCCTGCACGACGGCCGCCACGGCGGGGCGGCGCATCGAATCCGGGCGCAGCACCATCCAGTCGGGGAGCAGCGCGGCGAAGGCACCGGGGAGCAGCCGGACAAGGTCGTGGTGCAGGTCACCCATAAAACACGGCAGGAAGCCGATGCCAGCGCCGGCGCGCGTGGCTTCCACATGGACAAAGACGTTGGTGGACGTCAGCCCGTCCCGCATCGCCGGCACCAGCCGGCGGGGAGCGTCCAGGTCGTCCACCTGCAGCATCGAGTCCACAAAATAGACCAGCGGGTGCTCCGTCAGTTCCGCAACGCTGCCTGGTGTCCCGTGCTCCTCAAGGTAAGCGCGCGACGCGTACATCCCGAGCATGTAGTCGCCCAGCCGGACGGCTTCGGCACGGTGGACCTGCGGTTCGCCCACCACCACCTCGATGTCCAGGCCCGAGCGCTGCTGCAGCGCCCGCCGGGTCATGGTCACCACCTCCACGGTCAGCCCCGGGTGGTCGCGGCGCAGCCGGGCCACGGCGGGCGCAGCTACGTAGGCGCTGAAGCCGTCAGTAGCCGTCATGCGTACGACGCCGGTAATCGGGTCCGGTGCCTGGCCTGCCGGTCCCAGCGCACTCACCGCGGACTCCACCTGTTCGGCAATCCGGACGGCTTCGGTCCCGAGCTCCGTCAGTTCCCAGCCGCCGGCCGCCCGGGCCAGGACCCGGCCGCCCAGCGCCTTCTCGAGCGCCGCTATCC
>JBKKDH010000033.1:0-2534 GCA_046708445.1 Arthrobacter sp. | reverse complement strand
CGAGGGTGGCCTCGCGGATGTTCTCGCGTTCGGTCTCGGCCATCGCGGCGAAGAACGCGAACAGCACCCGGCCGGTGCCGGTCGGATCGTAGATCCCGGTCAGCGGCCCGGCGAGCATCTCCAGGGCGATGCCGTGCGCGGTGAGGTGGTCGGCCAGCGCGGTCAGCTCAGCGGATCCCGGCCAAGGCGTTTCATCTCGTAGACGGTGAAGATGACACGGCAGTGCTTCGTCCGAAGCGCAAAAGCAAACCGCCAAGGACTTCCTCGCCAGTGGTCTGTTCAGCGACTCCTACACCGATGGAATCATCAAAACCGGTGCAGTGCCGCCCCTGAAGGGCGTCGACACCAAGCTCGATTCCGCAGCCGACCGCGAATTCCTCAAATACACCTACGACCAGGCCGAAAAGGCCTCCACGTTCCAGTCCTCCTGGGACCAAGCCGTGGACCCGTCATTGGCAGACGCGCTACTGACCCACCTGTCCCAGGTATTCCTGAAGCAGGAAACGCCCCAGCAGTTCGTTGATGCCATGAATGCTGCGAGCAAGAAATGAACACCCCAACCCTGAGCCGGACAAAGGGGGCGGGCGTCAAAAGCATCGACGGTACCCGCGCCTCGCTGGCCTGGCTGACCGTTCCCGCGCTGGTCTTCTTCCTTGCCTTCGCCATCGTTCCTCTCGGCGGAGTCTTCGCCCTGAGCTTCATGGAGTGGGACGGCATCGGCGCGATCAGCTGGGCAGGCTTCGCCAACTGGGCCTCAATCCTCACTGACCCCGTAACCGGGGAGTCTTTGTGGATCACGGTGAAGGTCATCCTCCTCAGCTGCGCCTTTCAGATTCCCATCAGTCTGCTCTTAGGCGTTTTCACGGCAGGGTTCCAGCGCTACCGGTCCGTCCTGTCGGTCCTGTTCTCCGTTCCGATCCTTCTGTCCTCAGCAGCTGTGGCCCTGGCATTCACCGCTCTCCTGGATCCGAACTTCGGGTTGAGCGGAGCGCTTCCGCTCGACGCATTGAAGCAGGACTGGCTCGGAAACCCTGACCTGGCCCTCCTGGTCGTCGTGTTCGTCTTCTCCTGGCAGAACATCCCGTTCCACACGCTGGTTTACCAGGGCGGTGTCCGGCAGATTCCCAAGTCACTCTATGAGGCAGCCAGCATCGACGGGGCCAGCATAGTCCAGCAGTTCTTCACCATCACCTTGCCCCAGTTGAAGTTCACCTTCATCACATCCACCACGCTGATGGTCGTTGGAACGCTGACCTTCTTCGACCTCATCTTCGTGCTGACCGGTGGAGGACCCGGCAACGCGACCAACGTGCTGCCGCTGTTTATGTATCTCGAAGGTTTCCGCGCCAATGACATGGGTGGAGCCAGCGTCCTCGGCGTCATCCTGGCCGTGTTCGGTCTGGGACTGGCCCTAATCATTCAACGACTCGGCGGCAAGAACCGCCAGGCGAGCCAATTGGAAGGTGCCTGATGAGTGCAGCACCAGTTCTTGAGCGCACCAAGGCGGCAGCCTCGGACAAGATGACCGTCCGCAAGACGAAAAGGGCCTTCAACATTCCCGCAGGGATCGCGGGCTGGCTGTGGCTGGCCGTGGTGATCCTCCCCATGTACTACGTCGTCATCACCAGCTTCAAGGACCAGGGAGGCTTCTTCGCCTCCAATCCCTTGCTGCCAGCAACGAACCCCACGCTCGCGAACTACGTGCTCGTACTGGAAAGCGACTTCCTTCGGTACTTCCTCAACAGCGTCATCGTGACGGCGGGAGCCGTGCTGCCCTCAGTGCTGATCTCCTTCATGGCCGCCTACGCGATCGTCCGCGGAAGCGGGCGACTACTCACCGGCGTCAACCGGATGTTCCTTCTGGGACTGGCCATTCCGTTGCAGGCAATCATCATCCCCATCTACTGGGGTATCACCCGCCTCTACCTGTACGACACGCTCCTGGCCCTGATTCTTCCCTCCATCGCCTTCGCGATTCCGGTGTCAGTGCTCATCCTGGCCAACTTCCTGCGTGACGTACCGAACGAGTTGTTCGAATCCATGCGCCTGGATGGCTGCTCGGACTGGTCAATGATGTGGCGACTGGCGTTTCCACTCATCCGCCCCGCGATCGCCACCATCGCCGTGTACAACGCCCTCAACGTCTGGAACAGCTTCCTCTTCCCACTGATCCTGACCCAGAGCGCGTCAAACCGTGTGCTCCCACTTTCCCTGTGGGCGTTCCAAGGAGAGTTCACCATCAACACTCCGGCGATCCTCGCCGCCGTCGTCCTCTCCGCCCTGCCACTCGTGTTTTTCTACATCGTCGGCCGTCGGCCGCCGGCAATTGGTGGCCGGGCTGACAGCAGGCTTCAGCAAATAGAACCAAAAAAAGAGCGACGGAGGACACGCAAACTCGTCTCCTCCGTCGCTCTTCCCGTATCGGCGAAGCTCCACGGCTTGGCCTAGCTGTGCACTTGGGGGTCCTTTCACCGCCCGGGGGACTGTGCAAATAACGGTGTATCCGGCTCGACACGCCGGGCGGTAAGCCTGGC
>JBKKDH010000032.1:0-6414 GCA_046708445.1 Arthrobacter sp. | reverse complement strand
GTCAAGGACGAAGCCCAGCTTCTCCGTGTAGAAGGACTTTGACCTGTCGACGTCCGCGACAGGTACCTGCACAACTTCGAGGCGCATCTCCATGGGCCTCACAGTACCGCCGCCACACCAGTCAGCAACACCCATGCTGCTGCAGTCTTACGTGCCTGCCGGATGGAAGCCCCCCGTCCTGCTGCTTAGTCTTGAGCGTACGGCGGAAGACTGCAGGAGTCCTTAAAATGGTTTGAACCAGTCTTCAAAGCGCATTGGCGTGATCCGGAACCTAGCCATGAAGTGGTTGGCGTCAAGACCTTGCCACGCAAGGCAACTGAAATCGAAGACTGGATAACGTCACTGCAGCAATCCGCGGCTCCCAGCAATACCGGCATCCTGACGCCGGCAGCATGAGCTAGAGGCAAAAGTCCGCCCGCCAAACAGCCGTTGGCGAGCCAAGGCCCGCACGGCCGCCAGCCGCTGGATCCAAGCGCCAGGTTCCCGCTAAGCGGCGAAAGCGATCTGCTCGGTGCGGGCTATGCTCCTCCGGATGGCTGCCTCGTCTACTCCAAGAAGGGCCGTAAGCCACATCCCGTTTTGCACAACCACGATGTCAGCTGCCCGCTCCCTGCACTCATCGACGGAAAGCTCGGGTTTGGCATTCCCTATCAGCGCCGCGAGTCCGTCGAGATACCGCTCAAACGCTGCCGCATTGATCGATGCAAAGTCTTCATGGGCTTGGGCGAGCGCCCAAAGGTGCAGACGCAGCGACAGATACTGTGTGGTCAGGAATTCCGGGTCCGCAACGCGCCGGAGGGCTTTTTGGAGCTGTTCGTCCGGGGGCGACCCCGGGTCGGGCGCCACCAGCCTGAGATCGAACTCGTCGATTCGATGCAAGGCCGCTCGGATCAAGCTCGACTTGTCTTCGTAGTAGTAGTTCACGAGCCCCAGTGCGACGCCGGCTTCGCGCGCCACCGCGCGCATGTTGACACCTGAAATGCCATGGCGCGACAGCAGGTCCAGTGCCGCCTCAAGGATGCGCGACTGCCTGTCAACCTGTTCGCCTGAATTCACGGTGCTTGTATCCACTTGGCCAGAATATGGGGAAAGCCGTGCTGGTGCATCCCAACGGGAAAAAGTCGCCCCGCGACGTTTTTTGACGCCGGGCTACGTTCTGTTGAGCCTCCGCGACGTCCGGTGAACCCCTGTGTCCTGCACCGTTGTGGCGCTGCTGGGCCGTCCGTAATCTCATCTCCAGCACCCGCCCCCAACAAAGGAATCCCCATGGCAACACCGCAGGACAACAGTCCGCAGAACCCGCAAGGCTCCACCCGCATCGTGGCCGGCCAGTCTGCCACGCCCAAGCGTCCCCTCGGCCTGAAGATCGGCATCGCGGCCGGCATCCTGGCCCTGGTCGGCGGCGGCGTCGCCGTCGCATCGGCAGTCTCCAACAACGCCCCCAGCACGGCCTCGGCCGAGTCAGCCGCACCCGCCGGCAACCCCGCCGCGGAGCTCAAGCTCGGCTACTTCGGCAACGTGACCCACGCCCCCGCGCTGGTGGGTGTCAGCCAGGGCTACATCGCCAAGGAACTGGGCGACACCAACCTCACCACCCAAGTCTTCAACGCCGGACCTGCCGCGATCGAGGCCCTGAACGCCGGTGCCATCGACGCCACGTACATCGGCCCGAACCCGGCCATCAACTCCTTCGTCAAGAGCGGCGGCGAGTCGGTAAACATCATTGCCGGTGCCGCCGCAGGCGGTGCGCAGCTGGTGGTCCGGCCGGAAATCTCCTCCGCCGCCGATCTCAAGGGCAAGACACTTGCGTCGCCTCAGCTCGGCGGCACGCAGGACGTCGCGCTCCGCGCCTGGCTTGCCACGCAGGGTTACAAGACCAACGTGGACGGCAGCGGAGACGTCGCCATCAACCCCACGGAAAACGCCCAGACCCTGAAACTGTTCCAGGACGGAAAGCTCGACGGCGCGTGGTTGCCTGAGCCCTGGGCCTCACGTTTGGTGCTCACCGCCGGAGCCAAGGTCCTCGTTGACGAAAAGGACCTGTGGGACGGTTCGCTCTCCGGCAAGGCCGGCGAATTCCCCACCACCATCCTGATCGTGAGCAAGACGTTTGCGGCAGAGCACCCGGATACCGTGAAGGCCCTGCTCAAGGGACACGTGAAGTCAGTGGAGTGGCTGAACAGCGCGGCCGCCGATGAGAAGGCCAAGATCATCAACGCAGCACTGAAGGAAGCCGCGGGCGCAGAGCTGAAAGCCGACGTGATCGAGCGGTCCCTGAAGAACATCGTGTTCACCGTGGATCCGCTGGCCGGCACCTACCCGAAGCTCCTGAAGGACGGAGTGGAAGCCGGAACCACCAAGCAGGCCGACATCAACGGCATCTTCGACCTCACCGCCCTCAATGAGGTCACCGGGAAGAAGACCTCGGCTGCCGGGCTGGGCAAGGAGTAGGCCTTACCGCCGAGCGCCAGCCGGTGAACTACACGAAAAAATGACCCGTCCGCCCGGTACTGCAACCAGTTCCGGGCGGACGGGCTTTTGCGTGCAGGGTCTCCGACGTCCCAGCCAAAAGGCCCTAATGGAGAGACAATGACGGTATGAGCTCAGAAGAACAGCTGCCGCCCGCCGTCGTACCGCCCGCGCCCGAGTCCCGGCCCACGGTTCAGCGCGACGAACCTGCCCCTCCGCCCGCACCTGCAGGAACTGCTCACACCCGCGTCACCCGCGCCGCGGTCATCTGGAGTGCCGTTGCCGTCAGCCTCGCGGTGCTGGTGCTGCTCATCATCTTCTTTATCCAGAACCAGGACATGGTGGCGGTCAAGTTCCTCGGCTGGGAGGGCCGGCTTGCCCAGGGTGTGGCCTTCTTCATTGCAGCCGTCGGCGGCGGCATCCTCGTGGCAATCGCCGGCGGCGCGCGAATCCTGCAACTCCGCCGCACAGAACGACGGCGGCGCAGGGTCACCAACCTCTAGCAGCTGTGCCACCGCCGCACCCGGCCCTACTCCCCCGGGACCGCGTTCAGCTCGGCCCGGGTGGGCGGGTTGGCGCCGGGCCGCGAGACGGTGACGGCGGCGGCGCGGGACGCGCGGGCCAGGAGGCCAGCCAGCCCCTCGGCCGGGAGTTCGCGCAGGTCCTTCCGGTTCTGCGCGCCGTCCAGGCCACGGTCCACGATCCCGGACAGCAGCGCCGCCATAAAGGAGTCCCCGGCGCCGACGGTGTCCGCCACCACCACTTCGGGCGCGGGATACACGGCTTCGCCGGCGGCCGTGATACCCCAGGGGCCAGCCGCGCCGCGGGTGACCACCACCAACGCCGGCCCCTCCGAATTGCCCAGGGCCAGCCAGCGGCGGGCCGAGTCCAGCGGGTCCACCCCGGGGTACAGCCACTCAAGGTCTTCGTCCGAGGCCTTGACCACATCCGCCAGCGAGGCGAACTTCTCCGCCTGCTTCCGCGCGTAGTCGACGTCCGTGATGATGCTGGGCCGGCAGTTGGGATCGAAACTGATGGTGGCGCGCGGGTGGGCGTATTCGACGGCGGCCAGCACCGCGGTCGCGCCCGGCGCCAGCATCGTGGCGATGGATCCGGTATGCAGCAGGGTGGTGCCCTGCAGCATCAAGGCGAGGCGGTCCGCCAGCCCGGGAAGCTCCCAGGTGAGGTCGAACGTGTAGGTGGCGGCGCCGTCGTCGTCAATCAGGGCCGTGGCCACGCTGGTGGGCAAGTCGTCCGGGCCCTGCGGCAGCATTACCGAACTCGCACGCAGGTGCGCCGCCACGGAATCCCCGTAGGCGTCGCGTCCATAGCGGCCGATGAACTGGACCGGGTGGTCCAGTCGGGCGAGCCCCACGGCGACATTGAGGGGGCTGCCGCCCACATGGGCTTCGATTCCGGAGGCGCGCTGGACAACGTCAACAAGGCCCTCGCCGATAACAGTGAGCATGGTCATACTCTGCCAGAGAAGCGGGTCGGTCCGAGTCCTGTTCGAAGGCGGATGTTGTCTGGGGCGCCCTGAACGCGTGCCCTGGGGGGCCTCAAGGGAGCGATGCGGCCGGGCAGTTTGCGAAGCCGGAGTGCTGCGATCATGCCCATGGTTGCGAGCGTGGCCCAGCCCAGGAGAGCTACATGGGCGGTGACCACTGGGTCACTTGACGGCGTACGGGACTCTTTTCAGTGCAGCCTGCTGGCAACCTGAGAGGGAGTCGGTGGCTATTCGGTCCTCAATGTTTACGGGAGGGGTCTGGCCGCCCCAGCAGCGGCCAGTCCGGTCAGGAGTCAGCGGAGTACGCCGCAGACGGCGGGGTCGGTGGCTTCGGCCGGCAGGTTCGGGTCCAGTTCGCTGACGCCCTCGGGGTCACTGAAGTTGTAGGTCCCGTTGCCGTCGTAATCCAGGCCGTGGATGACCAGGACACCTTCGCCTTCCCGGATGGAATCGGCGATCTGTTTGGCTGTGCCGAGTCCGCCCGCACCTGGGTAGCCTGTTCCGGCGACGTCGGTGAATTCGATGTTGTCCCGGCTGTAGTTGAAGATCCCGTCATGGGATACCGGGAACCGGGAGACGTCCAGGAAGCTGGCGGGGGTGGTGTCCCCGGTTGTGTTCAGCGAGACGACGACGGGGCCGTAGGCCGGGATGCCTTCAACGGTGTTGATGCGCCCGTCCCAATTGGAGTCCAAAGCCAGGGTTGGGCACTCGTTCAGGGCGTCGTTGCCGTAGTGGATGTGCTGGGCGTGGGGCGCGTCCGGAGTCAAGCCCTCGGCGTGGACTTCGATGTGTTCGATTTTCTGGTTTTTCACCACGGCCGTGGCGGTGCCGGAAGCGCCGGAACCGTTCAGCTCAGTGAGAACAGCGGTGAGGGTCACCGACTTGTCCGTCGCCTTGCCGTTCTGGGCCAGGACAGGGCCTGCACCCATCGAAACAGCGGCAAGCACCGCTGCTGCTGCTGCTCCGCCAAAAGCCAGCTTGGAGTTTCTTTTCATGTTTTCGCTCCCTATCAAGGGGCCACCGAGGAATTCGGCGGTCTTATGTGATTCGGATCACAACTCCTGGTGGATTGGTGTGATGGCGCAATTTTTGTCCTGGTCTGCAAGGACACCCTCTTTGCCGATCGGACAGTCCATGAGCACGGCGGCGACGAATAAGGTGTGCGGGGCAGTTTCCTGACGGGCGCGCCGTCCGGCGGATGGAGGATATGTCCCTGTGGAAGGGATTGTCATGAGAATGATCAACAGAGTTTTGACGGTGGCTGCGGCCACATTCTTGGCTGGCATCACTGGATGCGCAGCTCAGGGTGGGGAAACTTCCGCCCGGCCGCCCGCAGCCAGCAGCGCATCCTCTGCCCCGTCAACTGATGCTTCCGCACAGTCCGGGGACGCTGTCATCACGATTAGGAACTTCGCGTACGAAGTTCCGGCGTCCGTGAAGCCAGGGGCGATGGTGACGGTGACAAACGCTGACAGCGCCCCCCACACCCTCACGGTAAAGGACGATGGCGGCTTCGACGTCGAGGTCCCGGGCGGTGCAACGGTGATTTTCCAGGCACCGGATGCCCCGGGTGGGTACGGAATCATCTGCAGCTTCCATCCGCAGATGACCGGGATGCTGGTCGTCAAATGAACCGCACGGAACGACACCCGGCCAACCGGACGCGCGTCTTGTGGGTGTTGCGGGTCGGTGTCGCGGCGGGCCTGGTGGTCAGTGCCGTGATCCATGCCCAGCTCGCCCCGGGCTATCAGCAAGCTGCAGCGGGGGGCATCGGACAGGGCACGTTGTTCCTGATCCAGGCCGGCGCCGCCGCCCTGGCCGCGGTGTTCGTACTGCTCAGAGGTTCACGGACCGCTTTCGCGGCCGCCGCGATGGTGGGGTTGTCGTCCCTGGCCGCGGTCATCCTTTACCGGTATGTCCAGGTCCCGGCTCTCGGGCCGCTGCCGTCAATGTATGAACCGGTCTGGTACGCGGCCAAGGTCGTCACGGCGGTCGCCGAAGCGGCCGTAACCGGGCTGGCGCTGGCCGGTTATGCCTTGCTGCGTCAGGGCCGGCCGGGCTCACACTTGACGTCCAGGGGCCGTGGTCGCGGCGAGTCTGCCGGCCTGAACCGGCCCGGATCACGGCCACCTGAAGTCCGCTAGGCGCCTGCCCGGCGCAGCCCTGCCCCAGAATATGTGAACCCGGCCACTTTCGCTCCCATCCTTTCCGTGCGCTGCGCCGAAGTAATGGTGACCCCTTTCCCTGGGGCGCCAACATCACACGCGCGTGTATGAGGAGATTTTTCCAATGAATAAGACACTTCGCTTTCTGGCAGTCCCCACCCTGGCCTTGGGCGCTATTGCCCTTTCCGGTTCCCCCGCCATGGCCCATGATGGCTCCGACCACTACCAGTCGACCTTGGGCCAGCTCAACGGCAGCGCAGGATCCGGCACCAT
>JBKKDH010000031.1:0-3577 GCA_046708445.1 Arthrobacter sp. | reverse complement strand
GGCCTGCAGCAGCGTCACCGCCAGAAGCACGATCACGGACGTCCGGAACGGACCGGTAATCCGGCCGGCAAACACCATAACCAGCGCGAAGAGCGTTCCTGCGGTGATCAGGTAGGCCGGAACGGCGTGGATGTGGGAGAACAGGTCCCAGTCGAGGCCATTGCGCGGCGCGTCGGCATCACCGGCATGCGGACCCGCACCCGTGACCACCACTCCGAGCATCACACCCACAGCGGAGAAGAGCGCGACGGCGGCGCTCACCGGACGCAGCACGCCCGGCAATGCGGGCAGGGAGTGTGTGGCAAAGCGGCCGGTCCGCCCGAAGGCCCTGTTGACCAGCAGTGTGGCAATAACCACCAGGGCCATGGACACGAGGAAGTGCAGTCCCACCACCCAGGGGTTGAGGTTGGTCAGCACGGTAATGCCGCCGATGACGGCCTGCGCGGGAATGCTGGCCAGCAGGCCCAGCGCCAACAGGAAGAGATCGCGGCGCTCCTTGCGCAGGTTCCACAAATACACGAGCATCAGGACGGCGACGGCGGCGAGGGCGAAAGTCAGCAGCCTGTTTCCGAATTCGATGAACCCGTGGATTCCCATTTCCGGCGTGTTAACCAGGGAAGTGTCCGTGCAGCGCGGCCAGGTTGGGCAACCCAGGCCTGATGCCGTCAGCCGGACGGCGCCGCCGGTGACAACCAGGGCCGCCTGTCCGAACAGCGACGCCACTGCCAGTCGCCGGACGCGGGCATCAACGGTACGGGGAAGCCGGGCCGCCAGGCGTCCGGCAAACTCGGGGAGGCGTGAAGCCGTGCTCACGTATTTCTCAATTCCACTTGAACCAACGGATGGCTGCTGCTCCGGCAAGAACTGTCCAGACCAGCAGGATAAGGGCGGCACCGACGTCAACAGTGCCGAGCAGGAAGGCCTCGCGCAAGGCCTCCCCGAGTGCGCCGGAAGGCAGGTAATGAACTATCCCCTGGGCGGCAGCAGGCAGCCGTTCCGCGGGAATGACGATGCCGCCCAGGGCGCCGAGCAGGATCCACAGCAGGTTCGTGATGGCGAGCGTGGCCTCCGGCCGTACAGTTCCCGCCACCAGGAGCCCAAGGGCAGTAAACGCCGCGGCGCCCAGGACAAGCAGTGCCAGGCCGGGCAGCCATCCGGCCAAGGGCGGGGTCCAGCCGAGGGGGAGCGCTACGGCCGTGACCACGGCAACCTGGAGGGCGAGCACAGCCAGCACGGCCAGTACCTTGCCGGCAATCAGTCCGGTGCGGCCCAGCGGGGTGGTGGAGAGGAAGCGCAGCACGCCGTACCGGCGGTCGAAGCCGGTGGCAATGCCTTGGCCCGTGAAGGCCGTGGACATCGCACACAGCGCCAGAATCCCGGGTACCGCAACGTTGACGCGGCTCCCGCCCAGTCCGTCCAGGAGGGGAGTCACCGTCAGGCCCACCAGGGCCAGCAGCGGCAGGACCACGGCCAGGATGAGCTGCTCGCCGTTTCGGAGCATGGCCAACGATTCGTACTTGCCCTGCAGCAGTATGCGCCGCAGCAGGGGTGCAGGCGCCTGGCCCGGGAGAGCAATAGGGGGAACTGTCATCGGATGTCCTTTCCCGAAATGTCCAGGAAGACGTCTTCGAGGCTGCGCGCTTCAAGGCTGAGCGATCCGGGCATGACCCCGTGGGCTGCCCACCATGACGCGAGCGACGCAAGGTCCTCGGGCGTGAGCGGCCCGGTAGCAACGTAGCTGCCGGCGCGGGTTTCGCTGACGGCAATTGACTCCGGGAGCACGCCGGTGAGGTCAAGCCCTGCAGGAGCCTCGAAGAAAAGCGTCCGGATATGCTCGGTGCCCGACTCCACGGCGGGGTCCCGCTGGAGCAGTTGCGCCACGGTTCCTTCGGCAACATTCCGGCCGGCGTCGATGATGTACACGTAGTCGGCCAGCCGCTGGGCGTCGTCCATGAGGTGTGTGGTCAGGATGATGCCCATCCCGGCGTCCCGCAGCTCGGCAATGAGTTCAAAGACCAGCTGCCGTGACTGCGGATCCAGGCCTGCGCTGGGCTCATCGAGGAAGAGGACCTCAGGGTTGCCGATCAGCGCCGCGGCCAAGGCCAGCCTCTGCTTTTGTCCTCCTGAGAGCCGGCGGACCGATGTCCTGCTGAACGTGTCGATTCCCAGCCGCTCTACCAGCTCGTCGACCGGCCGGGGGCGGGCATACATTCCGGCGATGTGCCGCAGGAGGGGGATGGGACGGGCCGACGGCGGGAGGCCGCCGTCCTGAAGCATCACACCTACGCGGGCGCGAAGGCCAGCGCCTGCCTGGGCAGGATCCTGGCCCAGCAGGGAGATCGTTCCGCCACTGCGCGCCTGCAGGCCCTGGGCACACTCAATGGTGGTGGTTTTGCCGGCGCCGTTGGCACCGAGAAGTGCAGTAACCTGGCCCCTTTCGGCGACAAGTGAAACGCCGCTCACCACCCGGAGCATCTTTCCGTCCAGGGTGGCCAGCGGACCAACATCCTTAATTAACCCGCTGATGGACAGAACCGGGGATTCGGGGGAACGCACCCAAGCATTCTACGGGATGTAGTACTTGTCTCCATGATCCCAGCTTCCGCCACAGGCCAGCCTCACCTTACTGGAACGAGGGAGTAAATTACGACATGATTGTGTTGTGTATTCCATGAGCAATGCTACTGCTGTGCCTTTTGCCGGGCACGGGGCGCCACGCGCCTCCGCTGAGCGCGGTCACATCGCCGCCGTTCCGGTGGCGGATGCAGACGAGCGTACCCGCGACCGGGTCCTCGGGGCAGTCCTGGAGCACGGTCCGGTCAGCGCGGCCGAACTCGGTGACCTGCTGGGGTTCACCCCCGCGGCCGTCCGCCGCCACCTGGACCACCTGTCCCGCACCGGCGTCATCGAGGTCAAGCGGGTTGCGAAGGCCGGGGCTGGCGCAGGCCGGCCCGCCCGGCGCTATGTCCTGAGTTCCCAGGGACAGTCGACGCTGGGCAACGACTACCTGGACATCGCCACCCTGGCGCTCAAGCAGCTCCAGGCGGTGGCGGGCGAAGAAGCCGTCCGCCAGTTCGCCGTCGAACGCTTTGCGGAGATGGAACGCCGCTACACGCCGGAGATCGAGCAGGCCGGACCGGACATAACTGCCCGCGCCCGCGTCCTGGCCGAGGCGCTCAGCAGGGACGGCTTTGTGGCCTCAGCCGCGTCCATTGAGGCCAAGGCCCCGCTTCCGGCCGCGCTGTCCAGCGTCCAGCTGTGCCAGGGGCACTGCCCCATCCAACAGCTCGCCGCCGAGTTCCCCGTCTTCTGCGACGTGGAGACGGAATTGTTCTCCCGCCTGGTAGGCGTTGACGTACGCCGCCTGTCCACACTCGCGCGCGGCGGACATGTTTGCACCACCCACATACCCACAGGCCGGCTGGCTGCCGGGGGATCTCAGGTCCCACAGACAGCCCCCGCCAGCCTGGATGAAGTAACCAACCATCAGCAAGAAAGGCCGTGATGACGGACCAACTATCAGAGAAAGCGGTAGCCGAAGACACTGTGATCTCGGAGATTCTGGAAAAGAATCCCG
>JBKKDH010000030.1:0-4347 GCA_046708445.1 Arthrobacter sp. | reverse complement strand
TTCCGGCACAAGGCCCGCACGTGGCGGGAACGCCACCACCCGGTCAGCATCGAAAAACGCCACGCCAAAGGTTTCCTGGACCGGCGGCTGGAGTACGCGCCGGACCGGGACGGCATGGCCTGGCTCTCCGCCTATCTCCCCGCACACCAGGCCGCGGGGATCTGGAACGGCGTCACCGCCGCCGCCCGCGGCCTACAGGGCCCTAACGAGGGCCGGACGATGACCCAGCTCCGCGCCGACATCGCCGCCAAACTACTCCTCAGCGGCGGCTTCACCACCAGCAGCCCGACGGCCGGCAGCACAGACGCAACAACGGCTGACAGCGAGCCGGCAACCGATGTTGCGGCCAGCATCAGTGATGCGGCCTCCCCTGCGGCGCAGGTTCTCGTGACCGTGCCGGTGTTTGCGCTGATGGGACTCACTGACGAACCAGCCGACCTCGACGGCTACGGGCCCATCCCCGCCTCGATGGCCCGCCGGCTTGTGGCCGATGGGGCCAGCTCGTTCCACCGGGTCGTGATAGACCCCCGGGACGGGGCACCCTTGGAGATCGGACGGGACAGCTACCGGGTCCCCGCAGCGATGCGGCAATGGCTGAGGATGCGGGACGGCAAATGCCCGTTCCCCGGCTGCTCGAACCAGTCCCTGGACAACGAAGCGGACCACATCCTCGCCTGGGCCGACGGCGGCACCACCGGCATCAGCAACCTCGGCCAACCCTGTCCCAAGCACCACCGATTAAGACACACCACCGGATGGACACCCACCGGCGCCAGCATCGACAAGCCACCCGGCTGGATCTCACCCACCGGTCGCCACTACAAAAGCGAACACCAGGACTGGGAACCACCCCACTGGCCACAACAGATACTTGCCGTGCTGTCGGGCCGGGGACTCAACCCAGCCGTGCCCAGTTACGAGCCTGACGATCAGAAACGGGTGTCAGCTGCGCCCGAAGGCACCGTGCCTGGAGACGGCGTGCCCCAAGTTCCCCTGCCGGAGTGGGCCTGCCCTCAGGGTCCGCAACGAGTCCGTTAGAGGCGGGTGGCTTTCGCGTTGCGTATCCCGGGGACTAGATTCATAAGCAAGATGACTCATTCAGGCAAAGCAGCGCAGGCAACGGCATATTGGACCACGGGACCGCAACATGGCGAGCTCCGGTCCGAGGACTTGCGCGCCCCAGGACCCGGTGAAGCCCTGGTCCGTACCCTTTACTCGGGCATCAGCAAGGGCACCGAAATCGTCGTCCATAAAGGATCAGTTCCACCGCGGGTGGCCCGGGAGATGCGCGCCCCGCACCAGGAGGGCACCTTTCCTTCTCCCGTGAAGTTCGGCTACCTCTCCGTCGGTATCGTGGAACAGGGACCTGAAGACTGGCTCGGCCAGAAGGTCTTCTGCCTCAACCCCCACCAGGACCGCTACGTGACTGCCACGGCCGAGCTCACAAGAATTCCCGACGGCGTTCCCGCCCGACGCGCCGTGCTCACCGGCACAGTGGAAACCGCCATCAATGCCCTCTGGGAAGCGGGCCCGAGGCTGGGGGACCGCATCGCAGTAGTGGGTTCCGGCCTAGTGGGCGGCATGGTGGCCACCCTGCTTCGAAGCTTCCCGCTGGCCCGCCTCCAGCTGGTGGACCTCGATCCGGACCGCAGGAAACTCGCCGACTGGCTCGGAGTGGAATTCGCCCACCCTAATGACGCCAAACCGGACTGCGACATCGTGTTCCACTGCTCCGCCTCCCAACAGGGCCTTGAGCGCAGCCTGCAGTTGACCGGCGACGAGGGCGATGTCATCGAAATGTCCTGGTACGCCAACCGCGAGGTCACGCTGCCACTCGGCGAGGACTTCCACGCCCGCCGGCTCTCCATCCGCGCCAGCCAGGTGGGTGTTGTGGCCAGGGCGCGCAGGCACCGGCGCACTAACGCGGACCGGCTGGACTTGGCCGTGTCACTCCTCAAGGATCCGGTCTTTGACGTCTTCCTCACCGGCGCCTCTCCGTTCACGGACCTTCCGGAAGTCGTCCAGCACCTGGCCGACGGAACGCTCGAAGCGCTCTGCCATGTGATCGAATACCCCAACGCAGCCAGCCCTGACGCCGGAGCAACCGGCCCCGCATCAACCAGCCCCGCAGACAAGAGGTAGCCAGTGTTCAGCCTGACCGTCCGCCGCCACTTTATGATCGCCCACAGCCTCCCGCGTGAGGCCTTCGGCCCCGCCCAGGCCCTGCACGGGGCAACCTTTGTGGCCGAGGTGACGTTCCGCCGTCGTGCATTGAGCCGGGACGCAATTGTCCTGGACATCGGGGCGGCCGGGGGCATCATCGAGGACGTGCTGGCCGGGCTCAACTACCGCAACCTGGACGAACACCCCGACTTCGCCGGCAAGCTCACCACCACCGAGGCGCTCGCCGAATATATCGCCCAGGCCACTGCCACCAGGCTCAGGGACAACGACGACGGCCGTGAGCTCACGGGGATTGACGTCACCCTGCGTGAAAACCCGGATGCCTGGGCCACGTGCTCGCTGGACCTGACCGCCTGACCCCATGGACGTCCGGTTCCTTGTCCCCGCCAACATCCACCACAATTCAGGCGGCAACGTCTACAACGCGAAACTCGCCCAGGGCCTGAGAACCCTGGACGCTGACGTCGAAATGCTGGCCGTGGACGGTTCGTGGCCGGACTCCAGCGCCACGGAACGACGCCGGCTGGGCAGCCTCGTGGGCACCTGGGAGCCAAAATCGGAAATCACCGCGGCCAGGGTCACCATAGTGGACGGCCTCGTCGCCTGCGGCGTCCCCGACGAAATCGAGTACGCTGCGGCCGCCGGCCAACGCGTCTGCGTCCTGCTGCACATGCCCTCGCTCAGCCATGCCGATGGCGAGAGGCGGGCTCTGCGCGCCGCTGCCGGCGTGATCTGCACCAGTTCGTGGGCGGCGGATGCCATAAGAGAGAGGTACGGGATCACCTCCTGCCGGGTGGCCCTTCCGGGGACCGACGCCGCCCCAGTGGCCGCGGGCTCCGACCCGCCGCACATCGTTGCCGTGGCCGCACTTCTCCCCAACAAGGACCAGCTGTTGACCGTGGCCGCACTCGCCGGGCTCCGGGACCTCGCCTGGACCGCATCCCTGGTGGGAGCGGACGACGCCGACCCCGGCTATGCAGCGCTGGTCAGGACGGCCATTGCCTCCCAAGGAATGGAGGATCGCGTGCGGCTGACCGGACAGCTCGCCGGGAACGCACTGGATAACGAATGGAATAGGGCGGACCTCAGCCTGCTGGTGTCGCGGGCCGAAACGTTCGGGCTCGTGGTCACTGAATCGCTGGCCCACGGGATTCCGGTTATCGTGCGCGAGGGCACCGGTGCGGTCGAGGCGCTGGGCCTGGCCTCAAACGGCAAGCCCGGAAGCGAAGCAGCCACTTTGCCCGGAACGGCCGTCGAGCTTCCCGGCCCCGACACCAGCCATCCGGCCATGCTCGCTGCCGTGATCCGGCGCTGGCTGACGGAACCCGAACTCCGCAGCAGGTGGCACGAGGCGGCCCTTGCCGCCCGGAACAGCTTGCCGGAATGGGACTCCACTGCGCGCAACGTGCTGGACTACCTCGAACGGATCCGCTGACGAAACGCCTACCGCAGCAACTGGCAGCGGTGGACAATGAGGCATGACCACGCACGCGTCCTCCGCCACCGGCCTGAGCCCGCAAGCCCCGGCCCCAGAGCTGCTCACGCCTGAACTGCTGCGCGCCTGGGCCTGGCACAGACAGGGCCTCGATGGCACCCTGTTGGGCGCGGACCCCGCCGACGTGTTCGCCACCGCAGGTTGGGCCCGCTCCGTGGGCGGTGCCAACCCCTACCTCACACTCTTTGCCCGGGCCGGAACCAGACGCGAACAGGCCGACGCCGATGTCCTGTCCCTGAAGATCCACGAGCTGCCCACCGCCCGCGGCTGCACCTATGTCCTGGGCCACGAGGACTTCGCCTGGGGCCTCCAGATCGGCAGGGACGCCGCCGTGGCACCCTTCCGTGTACTCGCCAGGATGGGCGTCGAACGCGGAGAGATCACACTTCTGGAGGAGCAGATTCTCCACGCACTGGCCGACGCCGGAAGCCCTTTGGACCCTAAACAGCTTAGGGAACTGCTGGGCGATTCGGTCCGGAACCTCGGTGAAGAAGGCAAAAAGAGGGGGGCCGCAACCACCCTTCCCACAGCCCTTGGCCTCCTGCAGGCGGACGGCAGGATCCGGCGCGTACCGGTCAACGGACGCCTTGATCAGCAGCGGTACGCCTACACGCTCTGGGGATTGCCGCCCACAGCCATGAACGAGGACGACGCCCGCACCCTCCTCC
>JBKKDH010000029.1:0-8685 GCA_046708445.1 Arthrobacter sp. | reverse complement strand
GCGGAGTCCGGGATAACCAGGCCGGAAGCCGTGGTCTGCTCGGCTTCGAGCGGGCGGACAACAATACGATCCTCAAGAGGCTTAATAGAGACCGACACTCGGACCTCTCCTTTTCGTCAGCAAATTCATGGACTGGAAAGCTGGGGCGCCGTGGCTGGCAAACCGTCGTCGCGGTGCCGGCAGCAGCCTGGCTGGCAGCTCTTCATGTGTTAGCACCCTCCTAGGGAGAGTGCTAATGATGACTCTATGTAAGGGGTTAGCACTCGGTCAAGGCGAGTGCCAGAATTTTGCCTCGGGTGAACAAGATCAGCGGCCGGCGAGGTCGTCGAAATCGACGTCCTCATCGCCCTCGTTGCCCTCATCAAGGCCGTTGCCCCGCCGAAGATACAGGACAACGGCGCCGGCTACGGCGGCCAGCAGGGAAATCACCAGGAGGATAACGCCGCCAAGCCGGGCCCCGGAGTAGAGGTCCCTGATCTCGCGTGCCTCGTCCGTGGCGTCCTGGATGTCCTTGCCGCCTACGGAGTACACGGTGGCGTTGAAGGTATCCAGGAAGAAGATGATCACCAGCAGTGCGGTGCAGACAACTGCCACGGCAACGCCCGCTATCAGCGCGGGACGGGCGAACTTCACCAGGCCTGAATTGTTCGGATGTGGCTGTTCGGACGGCTGTAGGCCTGCGCTGTCTTCCATGCCTTCAACCCTATCGGGATCTCACCGTGGCGCTCCTCCACTACGCTTGAACGCATGGCTCAAGCACCGCAGGACCAGATCGCACCACTGCTCACGAGCGAAGGCTGGGACCTGCTGGCGTCCCTTGGCCCCTACCGCGAAGACACCTCATTCGAGCTGAATTCAACGCTTCGCAAGGCCGGCCACTCCCCCGCCCTGGTGTCCGCGGTCCTGACCCAGTCCAGGCTCCGCACGAAGGCCGAACTGAAGTTTGGCGAGTTCGCCCGGAGCATGCTCTTCACGCAGGCCGGGCTGGAGCAGGCCACCCGGCTTAACGTCGCTGCCCGGCACGCCGAACGCTTCGCGGAGGCCGGCATCAGCCATGTTGCCGACCTCGGCTGCGGGCTCGCAGCAGACTCCTTGGCGCTCGCCTCGATGGACATCACCGTCACGGCCGTCGAAATGGACGAGACCACTGCCGCCTGCGCCACAGTGAACCTCATCCCGTTCCCCAACGCCACCGTGGTGCACTCCGACGCGACGTCGGTACCGCTGGACGGGATCGACGGCGTCTGGCTGGATCCGGCACGCCGGGTCACTTCCACGTCCGGGACCAAGCGGATCTGGGATCCGGAAGCCTTCTCGCCGCCGCTGTCCTTTGTCGAGTCGCTTGCCGCGTCAGGCCGCGCGGTAGGGGTCAAAATGGGACCCGGGATGCCGCACGAATCGGTGCCGGCCGACTGCGAGGCGCAGTGGGTCTCGGTGGGCGGCGACGTCACCGAGGTGACGCTGTGGTTCAACGCGGTGCGCAGGCCGGGCATCCGCCGGGCCGCCCTGCTTTTGGGCCCTCAGGGCGCCGCGGAAATCACCAGCGCTGAAGACTTCGACGGCGGTCCGGCCGCGCCGATGGGCCCGGTGGAGGGCTACCTTTACGAGCCCGACGGCGCAGTGATCCGCGCGGGCCTCGTGGCCGACGTCGCCCTTCAACTGGGCGGGCACCTGGTGGACGAGCACATCGCCTACATCTGCGCCCCGGAGCTTGTGGACACGCCCTATGCGAGGGCCTACAAGGTCCTGGACGTTATGCCGTACAACGTCAAGGCGCTCAAGGCCTGGGTCAAGGACAACGGAATCGGCGTCCTGGACATCAAGAAGCGCGGCACGTCCGTCACCCCTGAAGAACTGCGGAAGCAGCTCTTAACCGGAGGCAAGAACAGCAAGAAAGCCGGAAACAAAACAGCCACCCTGGTCCTGACACGCATCGGTGAGGACCGGGTGGCCATTGTGGTGGAACCAGCCTGACAGCTACTGGGCGCGCGTGAATTCCTCCGCGGCCCTGACCTGCTCGTCAGTGGGACGGACGCCGGTGTACAGCACGAACTGCTCCAATGCCTGGATGGTGGCAACCTCGGCCCCGGTGATCACTGGCTTTCCGGCGGCGCGTGCGGCCTTGATCAGCGGCGTCTCGGCGGGGAGGGCCACGACGTCGAACACCACTTTGGCTGCCGCGATGGTGTCTTCCGGGAACGACAGGGCGTCGGCTTCCGGACCGCCGTGCATACCTCCCGCCATACCAATAGGCGTGACGTTAATGATCAGGTCCGCCGTGCCGCCGTCGAGCGCTGCGCGCCAACGGAACCCGTAAAGCTCAGCCAGCGGCCGCCCGGCGTTCTCGTTTCGCGCGATCACGGTAACGTCCGTGAAGCCGGCGTCGCGGAGGGCCGCCACGGTAGCTTTCGCCATGCCGCCGGCACCCTGCACCAGGACCGAATATGCAACAGGAACAGCGTTGGACTTGAGTAGCTGTTCGATGGCCGTGTAGTCCGTATTGTAGGCCTTGAGGTGTCCATCCGTGTTCACGATGGTGTTCACGGAATCGATGGCCTTGGCTGAGGGGTCCATCTCGTCCACCAGCGCGATCACATCCTCCTTGTACGGCATGGACACCGCGCAGCCGCGGATTCCCAGGCCCCGGACGCCGGCAATGGCCTGGGTGAGGTCGGTCGGGGCGAAGGCCTTGTAGATCCAGTTCAGGTCCAGCTGGTCGTAGAGGTAGTTGTGGAAGCGGGTCCCGTTGTTGCTGGGCCGCGCCGACAGCGAGATGCAGAGGGTCATGTCTTTGTTAAGAATGGGCACAGGTCCATTAAACGTGATTCCCCAAGGGTTAGGGGCAGCCGGTGCCGGCGGGAAAGCTTCCGACGGCGGCGGGCAGCTTCCCGGGGGCTGTCGCCTTGCCCGCCAGCACAGCCGCCAGTGCGTCGAAGGCGCCCGCGCTCCGGCCATACAAGGCAACCTTGACCGGCGCCGCGGAGTCCTTCAGGGGCCAGGGCGCGTCCAGCGACACAGCGATGTCCCCTCCGGCCGGAGCGCCTCCGTAGCCGATGAGGCTGACCACGGGCCCTTCGCCAATGGCCAGCCCGGCCTTTGCTGCGGCAGCTTCGAACCGCGCCCTGTCCTGCGGGGAACCTCCGGCAACCTGGACACTGCCGGGCACGAGCGGGCCGCTGCAGGGTCCGGCCAGCACTGTGACAGCGGCAGCGGAAACCTTGGCCGAAAGGTCCTGCCCGCTACCCGGAGCCATCCCAGGGGAAGATGCAGAGGTCCTGCCCCGCCAGATCATCATGGTGACGACCCGCTGGGCGGCCTCGTCCAGGCGTGCGGCCGGCAGGCTCCCGCCGGCCACGGCACGCACGATGGTGGCGTGGGCCTGCGCCACATCAGTGGGCATCAGCAAAAGGTCCGCACCGGCGGCGAGCGCCGCCACGGCAGCGGAGCCATCCGGATACTGCTTCTGGACGGCACCCATGTTGAGGGCGTCGGTCACGGCTACGCCGTTGAAGCCCATGCCCCGCAGCGCAGCGTACGTGGGCGCGGACAACGACGCCGGCACGCCGGGTTCCAGGGCAGGAACGGCGATGTGCCCCGTCATGACCATGGGGGCACCGGCGGCGATGGCGGCGCGGAAGGGCTTCCAGTCGCGGGCTTCGAGGTCCGCAACAGCGGCTGGCTGCACCGGCAGGTCCTGGTGCGAGTCCACGGTGACCGAGCCGTGCCCGGGGAAGTGCTTCACCGTGGGAAGGACGCCTGCCTCCTGCATCCCCTGGGAAAATGCCACTCCCAGCGCCCCGGCCGCATCGGGGTTCCCGGACATGGAGCGCGCGCCGATGGTGGGATCCGCGGGGCCGATGGTGACGTCCGTGTCCGGTGCGAAGTCCACATTGAAGCCCAGCGGCGCGAGTTCGGACGCTACCGCACGGCCGGCGTCCTTCGTGAGCGCCGCGTTGCCGGCGGCGCCGTAGCTCATGGGCGCCGGCCATTCCGTCAGGGGCGCACCGAGCCTGGACACTACGCCGCCCTCCTGGTCCACGCCGATGAGGCCGGGCCACGTCCGGCCGTCCGCGCGGGCTGCCTGGGCAAGGCGGGCAGTGGTGGCTGCCATGGCCGCGGGATCCACCTGCTTCTGCGCATCCACGGGAACGTTGTCCCCCATGACGATCGAGCCCGCCAGGTGGAGACGCTCGATGGTGGCGGCCTGCGGCTCTGCGTCCGTGCCGCTGAAGAATGGCATCAGGACCTGGCCGGCTTTCTGCTCCGGGGTCATGGCGGCCACAGCGGCCGCGGCCGCATCCTTGTCGCGCTGCTGCGGTCCCCAGCCGAGGGGCCTGGCCCCGGGGTCCGGTGAGGCTGAGTGCGACGGTGGTGCCGGCGTCGTCGGTTTGGATGCCGAGCCGGAGGTGCTGGGAGAGGGGGTCGGGGAAGAGGGTGCCGGCCCCGGAGCGGGGATGCCTGTGCATGCGGCAAGTGCGGCGAGGGTCGCCGCCGCCGCCAAAGTAAGGGTGGTTTTGTGAAAACTGTCACGGGTCCGCGGGAACAAGGCCATCAATACGATGCTACCCCTGCACTAGACTTGAACCACCCGTTCGCCTGCCGGCCGCCGCCTGCCGTGGCAGCCCGCCGGGGGCGGCGTGCGCCAGGGACAACCGAACAGTTAGGGAAACGCATGAAGATTGATTTCGCTTCATCGAGGCAATCAACTCTTGGTGTGGAATGGGAGCTGGCGCTCGTGGACGGCCAGACCGGGGAGCTTGCCTCCGTGGCCAACGAGGTGCTCCGTGGCGTCGCCGCCAAACACCCGGAACTGAATGAGGACGACGAACACCCGCACATCAAGCAGGAACTCCTGTTGAACACGGTGGAGCTCGTCACCGGAATCTGCGAGACGGCCGGCGAAGCCAAACAGGACCTCAGCAGGTCCCTGGCCGCGGTCCGGGAAATCACCGACCCCATGGGCGTGGAGGTCTTCTGTGCCGGGAGCCACCCCTTCAGCCCGCCCCAGCTGCAGCCCGTTACGGACAAGGCCCGGTACGCCAAGCTGATTGACCGCACGCAATGGTGGGGCCGCCAGATGGTCATTTATGGTGTGCATGTCCACGTGGGCCTGGACCGGCGCGAGAAGGCCCTTCCGGTGCTGGATGGCCTGGTCAACTACTTCCCGCATTTCCAGGCGCTTTCGGCGTCGAGCCCGTTCTGGGGCGGGGAGGACACCGGGTACGCCTCACAGCGGGCGCTGATGTTCCAGCAACTGCCCACCGCGGGCCTGCCGTTCCAGTTCCCGTCCTGGGACGAATACGAGTCCTACGTCCAAGACATGTTCACCACCGGCGTGATCGACACGCTGTCCGAAATCCGCTGGGACATCCGGCCGGTTCCCAACCTGGGCACCATCGAGATGCGCATCTGCGACGGCCTGGCCACACTGGAGGAAGTGGGCGCGATTGCCGCCCTGACCCAGTGCCTCGTGGATGAATTCTCCACCACCCTGGACAATGGCGGGACCATCCCCACGATGCCGCCGTGGCACGTCCAGGAAAACAAATGGCGTGCTGCCCGCTACGGCATGGAGGCCATCATCATCCTGGACGCCAAGGGCAGGGAGCAGCTGGTCACGGACCATCTCCTGGAGACCTTGAACCGGCTGGAGCCCGTGGCAGCAAAGCTCGGTTGCCCGGACGAGCTCGCCGACGTCGAAAAAATCATCAGCCGCGGGGCCGGCTACCAGCGCCAGCGCCGCGTGGCCGCCGAGCATGGCGGGAACCTGCAGGCCGTGGTACTGGACCTGGTCAAGCAGATGCGAAACGGCCCCACCGCCTGACAGTTACCCGGCAGCCGCCCTGCCTCAGGCGGGAAGCGAAACCGCGGTGACCGGCATCGAGGAGTCCGGTGCGAAGCGGATGCCGCTGGGCGCCACTCCGGCCATGACCAGCTGGGCTCCCAGGGCCGCCACCATGGCACCGTTGTCAGTGCAGAGGTCCAGCGGCGGGACGTGCAGCCTGATCCCGGCGGACGCGCAGCGCTGGCCGGTCAGCTCCCGCAGCCTGGAATTGGCCGCGACGCCACCGCCGAGCAGGACGTCCTTGATTCCATTCTCACGGCAGGCCAGCACGGCCTTTGACGTGATGACATCCACGACGGCTTCCTGGAAAGCGGCCGCGATGTCGGCCACCGGCACGTCTTCGCCGCGGGCCTCGAACTGCTCCACGCACCGGGCCACCGCGGTTTTCAGGCCGCTGAAGGACCAGTCGTAGCGGTGCGGACCCGGTTCCTCGGCGGAGCCCATGTACTTGGGCTGGGTGAGGCCGCGCGGGAATCTGATGGCCTTGGAGTTGCCAGTCTTTGCCAGCCTGTCGATGGCGGGACCGCCCGGATAGCCGAGGCCCAGGATGCGGGCCACTTTGTCATAGGCTTCGCCGGCGGCGTCGTCGATCGTGGAGCCCAGCAGCTGGACGTCGTCGGTGATGCTGTTGATCTTGAGGATCTCGGTGTGGCCGCCGGACACCAGGAGGGCGCCGAGGTTCTCCGGCAGCCGCGGGGCGCTGCCCGACTGGCCGTCCAGGAGTCCCACGCCCACGTGGGCCACCAGGTGGTTGATCGCGTACAGCGGCTTGCCGGTGGCAACGGCCAGGGCTTTGGCTGCGCAGACGCCCACCATGAGGGCCCCTGCCAGTCCGGGTCCGGACGTGACCGCGATGGCGTCCACGTCCTCCAGCGTCACGCCGGCGTCGCCCAGGGCCTGCCGGAGCGTGGGGACGAAGGCATCCAGGTGTGCCCGGGAGGCGATCTCGGGGATCACTCCGCCGAACCGCACGTGTTCGTCCATGGATGAGGAAACCGTGTTGGTCAGCAGCGTTGTCCCGCGGACAACCCCCACACCGGTCTCGTCGCAGGAGGATTCGATGCCGAGCACCAGGGGCTGCGAGCGGTTCATGGCTGGTCTGCTTCCTTTGTGGCGGGCTCGTCCGGTGTGAGCTGGAGCCGCATGATCAGGGCGTCCACGCCATCGCGGTAATAGCGGCGGCGCACATGGATCTGCTCAAACCCGAAGCGCAGGTACAGCTGCTGGGCGCGGGGGTTGTCCGCGCGGACCTCAAGCAGGACATCCTGGGCGCCGCGGCGTGCGGCCTCCCCGATGAGCCGGGTCAGCAGTGCCGAGCCGATCCCCCGCCCCTCGAATTCAGGAACGACGGCGATGGTCTGGACATCCGCAATGGGCTCGATGCACATCAGGCCCGCGTAGCCTACGATCCCGGACGCCGCTTCGGCCACCAGGTACCGGCGGGTGTCCGTCTGCGACAGTTCGTCGAAAAACATGTGCAGGGGCCAGGCATCGGCGGGGAACAGTCTTTGTTCCAGGGCGTTGACAGTGGGCACGTCCTCCAGCGTCATGTCGCGCAGGACAACCCCGTCAGCGCCGGGCACGGCCGGGGTGCTCACAGCGCCCGCTTCCGCGGCCCGGGGACCTGGGCGTCGGACTCGCGCAGGTACAGGGGTGTGGAATCAGGCAGTTGACCGCCCGCTGCCAGCCGGGCCAGCGCGAACTGGCCCACGTACAGGGCGTCGGGCTGTTCGGCGCTGAACGCGGGGTTGGCCTTGAGCACGTCGGAGTACAGCCCTGCACCGGCACCGTAGGCGGGCAGGTCCGGGAGGTCCGCGGCGAAACCCACGTGCGGGCCGTCCTCCAGCTGCGGCAGCTGCCCGTCCACCAGGCTGTAGCGGGCCCAGTAGACCTCTTTCCGGCGCGCGTCCGTGACCACCAGGAATTCGTGCACCGCGTCGGTGGATTCGGCGACTTCCAAGGCGACTGCGTCCAGGCTCATCATGCCGTACAGGGGTTTGTCCCAGACGAAAGCCAGTGTCCGGGCCGTGGCGATGCCGGACCGCAGGCCCGTGAAAGGACCCGGACCCACGCCGGTGACGATGGCGTCGATGTCGCTGCCCGAGACCCCTGCCGAGGCGAGGAGGTCATCGATGCCCGGGGCGAGCACTTCGGCGTGGCTGCGTGTGTCCTCGGTGGCGAAGCTGGCCACAACGCCTTCCATGGCGTCATCGGACACCAGCGCGGCGCTGGCCACGGCGGAAGTGTCGATGGCAAGAATGAGCATCAGGATGTCCCTTCGATGGTTCCGCCGAGGGCAGGCTTGGATGCCCAGCGCGGACCGAAGCCGCGCATCACGATGGTGCGGGGCTCGTCGTTGTCGTCGGTGTCAAAGTCCAGGACTTCGGGGTCGCCTGCGGGGGCGCCAGGAACCGGGTGCGGTTCCGTTGCCGGCAGGCCGATGGCGCGGTGCAGGTCAATCTCGAGGCGGCTTTCGCTCAGGTGTTCCACCCGGCCGCGGCCCCATTCCACCACTGTCACGGCCGAGTCCATGGTGTTCTCCAGGTCAATGTCGTCAATCTCCGACGCCGAGCCCAGCCGGTAGGCATCCACGTGCACCAGGTCCGGGCCGCCGGGACGGGGACCACCGGGCAGGTTGGGGTGGATACGCACAAGCACAAAAGTGGGCGAGATGACGCCGGACCGCACCCCCAGGCCCTCCCCCAGCCCCTGGGTGAAGGTGGTCTTGCCGGCACCCAGCTCGCCGGTCAGCACCAGCAGGTCCCCGGCGTCCAACACCGACGCCAAAGCCGCGCCGAGCTCATGCGTCTGGTCCGCCGTCGACACGTTGAGGGTGAGCT
>JBKKDH010000028.1:0-3292 GCA_046708445.1 Arthrobacter sp. | reverse complement strand
GTTCGGGCCAAAGCGGGCGTTCGACGACGGCTCCGCCAGCAGCGGCAGGCCATGGGCGCGGGCGAAGGCTTCGGCGACGGGACCGGCGTCGTGCCCTGCCAGCACCAGGGTGCGCCGTTCCGCCAGGTCGGCGGGCGCGGGCGGAAGGTTCATGGTGAGAGGGTCGGTGCCGATGCGAAACTTCGGGTGGGCGGCCGCGGCCGGAAGCTTCTCCCCCGGCGCGGGAACCAGCGGGTCGCGGAACGCCAGGTTCAGCTGGACCGGGCCCGGAGCGAGGTCGGAGAACGCGCCGGTGGCGGCGGAGATCGCGGTCTCGACGGCGCGCTGCGGGCTGGTGCCGGCGTCGACGTCGGCGGCGAAGCGCACGTGTTCGCCGAACAGGTCCAGCTGGATGGTGGTCTGGTTGGCGCCGGTGCCTCGCAGTTCCTCCGGACGGTCGGCGGACAGCACCACGAGCGGGACGGCGGCGTGGTTGGCCTCCATCACGGCCGGCATCAGGTTCCCGACGGCGGTGCCGGACGTGGTGAGGACGGCCACCGGGGAGCCGGTGGACAAGGCCAGGCCCAAGGCCGTGAAGCCGGCGGACCGCTCATCGATCCGGACCAGCAGTTCCATTTTCCCCGCCGCCGACGCCTCGGCCAGCGCATACGCCATGGGAGCCGAGCGGGAGCCGGGCGAGACCACCACGTACTCAACGCCGCCGTCGACCAGGGCGTCGACGGCGATCCGCGCTGCCTCGACCGAGCCCAGGGAAGGCGTGGCGGACGTTGTGGAGGCGTCGTCGTCGGATGCGGGCTGCAGGGTGGAGTCGTTCGGCGAAGTCACCGGTCCAGTCTGCCACCCCTCCGACGCTCTCTCACTTCCTGTCGCTTTAAAACCAAACGCTCTCTCACTTAATGCATGAAAACGGGAAACGCTCTCTCACTTGCCGCCCGTGGCCGGGACGGGAAGTGAGAGAGCGTTGGCCAGAAACCCGCATTAAGTGAGAGAGCGTCCTGGGTGGTGGGGCTAAGCGTCCGTTCGGAACACCTGGACCACCGACGGACGCGGGGCGCGCACCTGGCCGGGTGCCGGCGTCGTGCCTGCCGGGACGTAATCCGGGAAGAAGGAGTTCGGCGCGTCGAAGGTGCCATCCTCGCCCGGGTGCTGGACGGAGACGAAAACGGTGCGCTCGTCGTCGTGGATGATCGGTCCGCAGGTTTCGCCGTCACGCGGCACGGCCAGGAACTGCTCCACCTTGCCGCGCTCGGCGCCGTCGAGCGTCACCTTGAACAGTCCGTCCGCGCGGCCGATGCCGGAGGGGGCGCCGTCGGTGGAGATCCAAAGGTTGCCCACGGAGTCGAACGCAAGGTTGTCCGGGCAGGAGATCGGCGAGACCTGGTCCACGGGGAAGCCGGAGAAGTAGGTGACGTCGCCCTGGGCCGGATCGCCGCAGACCATCAGCAGGTTCCACGTGAACGCTGTGGAGGTCTGGTCGCCGGTTTCGGTGATTTCGACGATGTGGCCGTCGCGGTTGGCGTTGCGCGGGTTGATTTCCGTGGCGCCTTCCTTGCCCACCTTGCCGCGGTCCGAGTTGTTGGTGCAGGCCACGTAGACCTTGCCGGTGTGCAGGCTGGGCTGCACGTCCTCGGCACGGTCCATCTTGGTGGGGCCAACCTTGTCGGCGGCGAGGCGGGTGTAGACCAGGACCTCTTCGATGGACATCCCGGGCACGGCCGAGGCGCCGTCAACCACCAGGGGCAGCCACTCGCCGGTGCCGTCGAAGCCGCCGTCCGCCGGGACAGCGCCGGTGCCGGTGATCTCAGCGGCGGGTGAGTTGCCGGTGAATTTGGCAACGTAGAGGTTGCCGGCGGACAGGAGCGTCATGTTGTGCGCCCGGTCGCCCTCGCGGTACTTGTCCTTGGAGACGAACTTGTACAGGTAGTCGAAGCGCTCGTCGTCGCCGGAGTAGGCCACAACATGGCCGGACGCCGCGATGATCACGTTGGCGCCCTCGTGCTTGAAGCGGCCCAGCGAGGAGTGCTTCTTGGGCGTGGACGTGGGGTCGAACGGGTCGACTTCCACGATCCAGCCGAAACGGTTCGCCTCGTTCTCGTAGCCGGCGTTGCGGGTGTCCCAGCGCGGCTCGTCCAGCTCCCACTGGCGGGCAGTGGGCTTGGACGTCAGGCCGTAGCGCTTGTCCCCGGCGGAGGTGCCGGGGGCCACGAAGTAGCTCTGGAAGTTTTCCTCGCCGGACAGGATGGTGCCCCACGGGGTGGTGCCGCCGGCGCAGTTGCCCAGCGTGCCCTTGATGGCGCGGCCGGACGGGTCGGCGACGGTCTTCACCAGCGAAGAGCCAGCGGCCGGACCGGTCAGTTCGTAGACCGTGCTGTTCAGGTAGCGGCGGTTCAGCCCCGCGCCCTTGACGTAGGTCCACGGCTTGGTTTTGTTCTTGCGCTCCAGCTCCACCACGGAGAGGCCGTGGGCGGCTGCCCCCACAGCACGCATCTGGTCCGCAGGCATGGTGGCCGGGAACATGATGTTCTCGTTGGTGTATTCGTGGTTGGCGAACAGCACGGCGCGGCGGCCCTTGCTGCCCGGAACCTCAAGGATGTCCGTGTAGTCGTTGTTGTAACCGAACTGCTTTTCCTGCGCGGCGGCGGTCTGGTTGTTCAGGTCGAAGGCCGGAGCGTCGTTGAAGATCGGGTCGCCCCAGCGGATGACGGGCTGCCAGGTGAAGCCTTCCGGCACGGTGACGGCGTCGACGGCGGCATCCACCGAGGGGATGGCCGTGAACTGCAGCTTGGACTTGCCATAGCCTTCCTTGGCCGCTTGGGACAGGCCGGCGGCAGTTGCCGGCTCTGCCGACGTCACGGCAGAACCGAGTACGACGGCGAGCGCACCGGCGGCGCCGAAGCCCAGGGCGGCGCGGCGGGACATGGTCGCGGAGGCGATGTCGCGGAAGTAGCTGTTGGAGCTGGTGTTGCAGACGTCGCCGGCGCAGGCGTTGTCGCACTTCAGCGCGCAAGTGACGGCGCTGCGCTTGCCCTTGGTATGGCCGAGCATCGGCAGCAGGGTGAACTTGCGGGCAGTGGTCTCAGACATGGGGCCTCCAGGGAAATCGATGCGGTTCCCCCACCCTGTCAGCGCACTTCGACGGCCAGCCGTCAGTGAGGTGAAGTTCCGGTTAACCGGCGGTGACGTGGAGGGATGTGAGAGAGCGTCGCATGAAAACCCACAGGAAGTGAGAGAGCGTCCCAGGAAAACCCACGTTAAGTGAGAGAGCGTCCCGGGGTGGGGGTTAGTCCCAGGG
>JBKKDH010000027.1:0-3918 GCA_046708445.1 Arthrobacter sp. | reverse complement strand
AAGCGGCCATTGTCAATGACTGCTTCTGAGAACTGGATTTCGGGACCCTCCAAGAGAGTCACCTCCGTTTCTTGTTTAACGGAAGTCCAGCCGCATCAACCCAGTCCAGCATCTGTCTACTGGCCTGCACTGCACCCGGTCATCGATCGAGACCCACGGGCCGGGCTTCAGTCAACGAAGCTTCCCGGGGATCACTACCGAGGACCGCGAATGCGTGATGCGGTTGATCCTCCTGTTTAGTTTTTCTACTGAAGAAGGCGGCCCGTTCCGGCAAAGGAAAGGGCCGCCCCTAAATCAGACTAGCGGCGCAGGCCGAGACGCTCGATGAGCGCACGGTAGCGGGCGATGTCAGTCTTCTTGAGGTAGGTGAGCATGCGCTTGCGACGACCAACCATGGCCAGCAGACCGCGCTGGGTGTGGAAGTCGTGCTTGTGCTCCTTCATGTGCTCAGTGAGATCCTTGATCCGCTGAGTCAGGACTGCAACCTGGACCTCCGGCGAACCGGTGTCGCCTTCGCCGGTTGCGTATTCCTTGATGATGGACTGCTTTACAGCGGCGTCAAGTGCCACAATAACTCCTAGAGATGTGCCGTGAGGCCCGAATCAGTAACTCACCGCCGGGTGTGCCCGCGCGGAAATCCCTGGGAAAATCCCGGGATCCCTGCACATGACAAGAACCAGCCGCCACGGACTGCAGCCGGATCCAACGTTTAGTTTACCGGCATGCCGCGCGGGTTGTCGAAACCGCGGCCTTCCAGCCGTTCCCGGATGGCGGCCACGCCGCGGTAGACCTCTTCGAAGGACGTACTCAGCGGGGACAAACCGATCCGGATTCCCTGCGGTGCGCGGAAGTCAGGGATGACGTCCTGCTCCCACAGTTCTGCTGTCACTTCCCGGAACGCCGGATGGTCCACCGTGATGTGGCTCCCCCGCTGCTGCGGGTCCCGCGGCGAGGCCAGCCTGGCTCCAAGGGGTTCCAGCCATGATTCGAACAGTTCCACCGCATAGCCGGTGAGTTTCAGCGACTTTTGTCGGATGGCAGCCATGCCTGCCTCCTCGATGAGGTCCAGGGTGCCGCGCATCGCGAGCATCCCGAAAATAGCCGGCGTGCCGCTGAGGAAACTCCGGATCCCCGGCGCTGGCTCGTAGCCTGCGGCCATCTCGAACGCGTCCCTGCGGCCCATCCAGCCCCAGATGGGCTGCTGCAGTCCCGGCAGGTGCCGGCTGTTGACGTAGGCGAAGGCCGGTGACCCCGGGCCACCGTTGAGGTATTTGTACGTGCACCCGGCGGCGAAATCGACGTCGGCGCCGTCCAGGTCGATCTCCACCGAACCTGCCGAATGGCAGAGATCCCAGACCACCACGGCACCGGCGCCATGGACGGCGGCAGTAATCGCCGGCAGGTCGGCAAGGAACCCGGAGCGGTAGGCCACGTGGCTCAAAAGTACGACGGCGGTGGCGGGGCCGATTGCCTCCCTCACCTGCGCGACGGTCACCCCGGAAGAGGGATCGGATTCGATCCACCGCAGGGTCAGGCCTTCCTCGCGGGCGATGCCCTCCACAAGGTAGCGGTCAGTGGGGAAGTTGTCCGTGTCCACGACAACTTCGGTGCGCGCAGGGTCGCCCACTGCTGCCACGGCCGCGCGGATGAGCTTGTAGAGCACCACAGTTGTCGAGTCTGCGATGACGGTCTGGCCCGGGGCTGCGCCGAGGACGGCACGGCCCAACTGGTCGCCAATGGCGTGCGGAAGGTCAAGCCATTCCTCGTCCCAGCCGCGGATCAGGCGCCCGCCCCAGCTGTCCCGGATGAAGTCGCTGATGTCCTGCGGCGTGCGCTTGAGCGGCCGGCCCAGCGAGTTGCCGTCCAGGTAGGACAGCGGCGTGTCGGTGCCGATGAAGAGGTCCCGGTAGGAGGCCAGCGTGTCCTCGGCGTCCAGCTGCGCCGCCCGCCCGAGGAGGGCGCCGCCGTCGTGATCCTGCTGTGTTTCCTGGCGGTCCGAATTCCGGCCGTCCGCGCTCACTGGCCGATCTCCGTCCGGACGGCGAACAGTTCGGGGAAGAAGGTCAGCTCGAGTGCCTTCTGCAGGAACGCGGCGCCGCTGGAGCCGCCTGTTCCGGACTTCATGCCGATGGTCCGCTGCACGGTGCGCAGGTGCCGGAACCGCCACAGCTGGAAGTTGTCCTCAAGGTCCACAAGTTCCTCGCACGCTTCGTAGGCTCCCCAGTTCTCGGCGGCGTTTTCATAGATTTGCTTGAACAGCGGGACCAGTTCCGGGCAGAATTCGTGGGCGCGCGTGACATCGCGCTCCAGGACGGACTGCGGCACGTCGAAGCCCTGCCGTGCGAGGTATGCCAGGAATTCGTCGTAGATGCTGGGGGCGTGGAGCAGCTCCTCCAGCATGGAGTGCGCTTCGGGATCGGACTCGAACACCGGGAGCATCTTGCGGTTCTTGTTGCCGAGGACAAACTCCACGGCCCGGTACTGGCTGGACTGGAAGCCTGATGAGTTGCCGAGGAAGCCGCGGAACTGGGAATACTCCGTGGGCGTGAGCGTGGCCAGGACTGACCACTGTTCCGTGAGCGTCTTCTGGATGTGCTTGACCCGGGCAATGCCCTTCAGCGCGGAGCCGAGGTCGTCTTCGCGGAGCCAGGCCGCGGCGCTGCGAAGTTCATGAAGCACCAGCTTCAGCCACAACTCCGTGGTCTGGTGCTGGATGATAAACAGCAGTTCGTCGTGGTGTTCAGGCTTGCTGACGGGCTGCTGGGCGCTGAGGAGGGTGGGCAGCTGCAGGTACGAGGCGTAGCTCATCCGGGAACTGAAATCGCGGACAATGCCCTTGTCCAGTTTCCTGGTGTTCTTTTCTACGGTCACTTCGGCTGCCTTTCCTGGCGGGTGCTCCGGTCAGCGGCGGACCAGGAGATCATGGGCCTGGACCACGTCCAGGCGCATCTGGTCCACCAGTGCCTCAGCCCCACGATAGGCCACCATCCCCCGCAGCCGGGCCACGAATTCCACCACCACTGTCTGGCCGTACAGATCGAAGTCCTCCACGGACTCGTCCGGGCGGTCGATCACGTGGGCCTCGACCTGGCGGCTGACGCCGTCAAACGTGGGGTTCGAACCGACCGAAATGGCCGCTGGCCAGCGGGTGCCTGCCTGGTCAACGAGCCAGCCGGCGTAGATTCCGTCAGCAGGGATGAGCCCGGTCGCCTCGTGGGCCAGGTTGGCCGTGGGGAACCCGAGCGCACGTCCCCGGGCCGCGCCGTGGACCACTTCGCCGCGCATCCGGTGCGGGCGGCCCAGCACGGCAGCGGCCGTGGCGACGTCGCCCTCCCGCAGTGCCTCGCGCACCCAGGTGGAGGAGCAGCGGCGGTCCTTGCCGTCGTCGTCATGCAGGGGGTAGCCCTCGGAACCGAACTCGCTGATGACCTGGACGTCGAACCCGAACTTCTCGCCAAGCTGCTTCATGGTGTCCAGGTCGCCGGAGTTGCCGCGGCCAAAGCGGGCGTCGTGGCCGATCACCACGTGGCTGGCGTGGAGACTGTCAACGAGGACCTGGCCCACGAACTCCTCGGCCGTAAGGGCTGCCAGGTTCAGGGAGTATTTCATGACCAGGATGGCGTCCAGGCCCAGTTCCCCCAGGGCTTCCAGCTTGTCGTGCAGGCCCATGATCATCTCGGGCGCCGACTCCGGACGGTGGATCACCGCGGGGAGGGGAGCAAAGGTCACAGCCACGGCTTTGGTGCCGTTGCGGCGGGCGGACCGGATCAGCTGGGACAGCACCTGCTGATGGCCGCGGTGGACGCCGTCGAAGTTGCCGAAAGTGACAACGGATGGACCGAAGTCCGCCGGGACCTCGGACGGATCGTTCCAGATGTAGACCATCACCCTCGCCTTTTACTGCCTGCAACTGACATG
>JBKKDH010000026.1:0-4670 GCA_046708445.1 Arthrobacter sp. | reverse complement strand
CGCCGTGGGCGCCGTGGTGGCGTCCAGCGTTTCGCGTAACACTGACGCCCAGGCCGCGACGCCGTCGCCCACCCCCGCTGAAGAACTGAAGCTTGGCTACTTCGGCAACATCACCCACGCCGCCGCCCTGGTGGGCATCAACCAGGGCTTCCTCGCCAAAGAACTGGGTAGCACCAAGCTCAGCACCGCAACATTCAACGCCGGGCCGGCCGCCATCGAGGCCCTGAATGCGGGCGCCATCGACGCCGCCTACATAGGCCCCAACCCGGCCATCAACTCCTTCGTCAAGAGCGGCGGGGAGTCGGTGAGCGTCATCGCAGGTGCCGCGGCCGGCGGTGCCCAACTCGTGGTCCGGCCGGACATCAACTCCGCCGCGGACCTCAAAGGCAAAACCCTCGCTACCCCCCAGCTCGGCGGCACCCAGGACGTTGCGCTGCGCGCCTGGCTTGGCTCGCAGGGCTACGACACCAACGTGGACGGCAGCGGCGACGTCGCCATCAACCCCACGGAAAACGCGCAGTCGCTGAAGCTCTTCCAGGACGGAAAGCTCGACGGCGCGTGGTTGCCTGAGCCGTGGGCCTCGCGTTTGGTGCTCCAGGCCGGAGCCAAGGTCCTGGTGGACGAAAAGGACCTGTGGGACGGTTCGGCGTCCGGCAAGCCGGGGGAGTTCCCCACCACCATCCTGATCGTCAACAAGACCTTCGCAGCGGAACACCCGAACACGGTCAAGGCCCTCCTCCGCGGCCACGCCAAGTCCGTGGCCTGGCTCAATGACACCCCCTCCGCGGAGAAGGCGGCCGTCATCAACGCCGCGCTGCAGGAATCCGCCGGCGCAGCCCTCCCGGCGGACGTCATCGACCGGTCGCTGAAGAACATCATTTTCACTGTGGATCCGCTGGCCGGGACCTACCCCAAGCTCCTCAAGGACGGGGTGGAGGCCGGCACCACCAAACAGGCCGACATCAACGGCCTGTTCGACCTCCGGGCCCTGAACGAAGTCACCGGAAAGTCCATCTCCGCAGCCAACCTCGGCCAGGACTGACCACCAAGCACTGCACCACCCAGCAACAGCACCACCAACGTAAGGACGGGACCATGCCAGTCGTACTGGAAAACCTGGGCAAGCGCTTCGGCGACGACGCCCCGGTGCTGGACGACGTCAACGCCAACATCGCGTCGGGCGAGTTCGTCGCCCTCCTCGGTGCCTCAGGCTGCGGCAAATCCACCCTGCTGAACATCATGGCCGGACTGGAGCTCCCGACGTCGGGTGCCCTCGAAGTGCCCAGCGACGGCGCCGCCTTTATGTTCCAGGACGCCGCCCTGTTCCCGTGGCTCACGGCCCGGGAGAACATCGAGCTGGCCCTGCAGCTGCGCGGGGTGGGCAAGGCCGAGCGCCGTGCCAAGGCCAACGAGCTGCTGGAACTGGTGCACCTCGGCGGAGCCGGGGACAAGCGCCCGCACGAGCTCTCCGGGGGCATGCGCCAGCGCGTTTCGCTGGCACGTTCGCTCGCCCAGGACCGGCAGCTGCTGCTGATGGACGAGCCGTTCGCGGCCCTGGACGCCATCACCCGCGACCTCCTCCACGATGAGCTGGAACGCATCTGGAAGGAAACCGGGCGGACCATCGTTTTTGTCACCCACAACGTCCGCGAGGCCGTGCGGCTGGGCCAGCGTGTGCTGCTGCTCTCGTCCCGCCCCGGCCGTGTGGTGGAGGAGTGGGCCGTCACCGAGGAACACCGAACCGACGCCGGCCTGGCCGGACAGCTGACCGGGGTCATCACCGCCCGGCTCCGGGAGGAGATTCGCCGCCATGCCAAATAACCCCACACCCCTCGCCGAAAGCAACGCGGTGGCCGAGCCTGTCGAGACCCAGCAGGAGTCCCGCCACATCCATGCAGCCCTGACCCGGACTTCCACCGGTCACGAGGACCTGCGCGAGCTTGAGGCCGGCCTCGATTCCCTGCAGTCCGACGCCGTTCGCAAGCACCGCATCGACTGGAGCCGTATCCTGCTGCCCGTGGCCGCCCTGGTGGTCCTGGTCCTGATCTGGCAGTTCTACGTTTCCCTCGGCGTGAAGCGCCGCGACCTCGTGCCCGGCCCGCTCGATGTCCTGGGTCAGGTCGGCGTCCTGTGGGGCGAAGGCAAACTCCAGGAAGCCGTATGGACTTCGCTGCAGCGCGGGCTGGTCGGGTTCCTGATCAGCGTCGCCATCGCCACCCCTGTGGGGCTGCTGCTGGCACAGGTCGCGCCGCTGCGCCGGGCCTTCGGACCCCTGATTTCCGGCCTGCAGGTGTTGCCTTCGGTGGCCTGGGTTCCGGCCGCGATCATCTGGTTCGGCCTGACCGACGCCACGGTCTATTTTGTGGTGTTCATGGGCGCCATCCCGTCCATCATCAACGGCCTGATCTCCGGCGTGGACCAGATCCCGCCGCAGTATCGCCGCGTGGGCACGGTCCTGGGCGCGAACCGCCTCCAGATGGCCGTACAGATCATCCTGCCCGCGGCCCTGCCCGGTTACCTGGGCGGCCTGAAACAGGGCTGGGCCTTCTCGTGGCGCTCCCTCATGGCGGCGGAAATCATCGCCGTGGGCGGCACCATCGGATTCGGCCTCGGCTCGCTGCTTGACCAGGGCCGGATCCTGTCCGACATGACCGTGGTGATGTCCGCGATCCTGCTCATCCTCGGCGTTGGCATCCTGATCGAGCTGCTGGTCTTCGCACCGATTGAGAAGCGCCTCCTCCGCAGCCGCGGCCTCCTCTCCGGCAGCACCCGCTGACCCGGCCCCACCCAAAATGCACAACAGAGCCCGACGGCGAGTCCCGCCGTCGGGCTCTGCTGTTGGTGACGCGATCAAACTGCGTAAGTCTTAGCTTTCCTGCAGGACTAAGGCCCGGAAATCCGCGGAACCCAAAGCCCAAGGCGTCCAATAGTGACGCATTTGCGTCTCCCGGCAGCGGAGGGCGTCTGGCAGACTGGCGCCATGACTGTGAGCTTCGTGTGCCGCACCGAGTCTTCGCTTCCCCGGGAACGGCTTTTCGACCTGGCCCGCAGCATTGACGCGCACCTGGACTCCCAAAAGGGCGCGAGGGAACGGGCCGTCGGCGGCGTTGTGACAGGGCTGATCAATGAGGGCCAGGAAGTGACCTGGCAGGCCCGGCATTTCGGCGTCCCGCTGAGGATGACCAGCCGCGTTTCAGTACTGGACTTTCCGGAAAGCTTTGTGGACGAGCAGGTCAGGGGCCCGTTCAAAACGTTCCGCCACGTCCACGAGTTCGAGGCCACGGCCACCGGCAGCATCATGACTGACCACGTGGAGTTCACCGCGCCGTTCGGATTCCTCGGCCAGTTGGTGGAGCGCCTTGTGCTGCGCCGGTACCTGCAGCGGCTCATCAGCAATCGCGGCTTATTCCTGGCAGGCACGAGCAGCTGAACTGGGGCACTTTGACACGGACACGCCGCGGATTGAGCCCGCATAGGGGGCTAAGAGCCACCAAAGTGCCCCACGACGGCGGCCCAGCCTATGTGACGCAGCGTTACCTTACGTGAACTGGTGTTTCCGCGCCGTTGTTGGCGAATGTGACGGCGCCCTACCGTTGATCCATGGCAATTCAGGATATTTACCCCACAGCGCTGCGGCTGCTCGGCCGCCCGGTGCTGGTGGTCGGCGGCGGACGCGTAGCCGCGCGCCGCGCCAAGGGGCTGCTCGACGCCGGTGCCCGGGTCACCGTCGTGGCTCCCGTTGCCTCCGCCGCGCTCCTCGAACTGGCCGACGCCGGCCTCCTCATCTGGGAGCCGCGCACGTACCGTCCGTCCGACGTCGACGGCGTCTGGTTCGTCCAGACGGCCACCGGCGACTCTGCCGTGGACACCCAAGTTTCAGCCGACGCCGAGGGGCAGCGCATCTGGTGCGTCAACGCCTCCGACCACGAAGCCTCAGCCGCGTGGACCCCCGCCGTCGCCGTAGTGGACGACGTCCAGATCGCGGTGAACGCCGGGGGAGACCCGCGCCGCGCCATGGCACTGCGCGACGCCGTCGCCACCGCCCTGGAAACAGGTGACCTCCCGCTGCGCCGCCGCCGGGCTCCGAAAGACGCCGGCTCCGTGGCCCTCGTGGGCGGCGGACCGGGCGACACCGGCCTCATCACCGTCCGCGGCCGCCGCCTGCTGGGCCAGGCCGACGTCGTCGTGGCCGACCGCCTCGGCCCGCGCGAACTGCTGAACGAACTCGCCCCGGACGTCCGCGTCATCGAAGTGGGCAAGACCCCGGGGAATCATCCGGTGCCGCAGGCAGACATCAACCGGATCCTCGTCGAAGAAGCCCTCCAAGGCAACCGCGTGGTCCGGCTCAAGGGCGGCGACCCGTATGTCCTGGGCCGCGGCGGCGAGGAAGCCGAATACTGCCGGCAGCACGGCGTCGAGGTTGAAGTGGTCTCCGGCGTCACGTCCGCGATCTCCGTTCCCGCCGCCGCCGGCATTCCAGTGACGCACCGCGGCCTGGCCAAGGGCTTCAGCGTGGTCACGGGCCATGAGGAACTGTCCGAGGTCCCGGCCCGCCCGGACCACACCGTCGTCCTGCTGATGGGAGTAGCCGCTCTCCGGGATTCCGCTGCCGCCCTGGCCGGTGCCGGTTTGCCTCAGGACACCCCAGTTGGCATCGTTGAGAATGGCTA
>JBKKDH010000025.1:0-7114 GCA_046708445.1 Arthrobacter sp. | reverse complement strand
CGGATCGGTCGGGCCAGCGACATCGAGGACGTGATGCAGGACGTCCGCGTGGCTGTTTGGGACGGCGTCATGCGGGGTCGCTACCGTAAGCTCCCGGGTGTCCCGTTCGGTGCTTGGGTGCAGGGCGTTTGTTCAAACGTATGTTCCGCCCACATCCGTCGTGAGTTGAGCCGGGCCACATCACCCCTGTTATTGGACCCCGTGACCGGCGAAGGTGCGGTTCTCCTAAACGGATGGGCCAGGCTGGCCTTCTATGGTGACCGCGCCACGGAGAGGTTCATTGACCAGGAATGGGCACGGATGGTGCTCGCTCTCGTGAGGGAGAACGTCTCGAATGAAGTGTGGGACTTGGCTGTAGACAGTCTCACTGCGCCTCGACGCTACGGTCCGCCGTCGCCAACCGATAGGCGTCGATGGCACGCTGCATCCGTTGTCCGGCAAACCGCGAAGACAATCACTGCAGCTTTGGAGGTGGCGTCCGCATCTACCCGTGAGGAGGATGTCGGCACCGCTGCGGCCAACTGCCTTCCTGCGCCCGTACTGCGCCGAATTGCCGCCGCGATCGTTCAACCTGGCGTGAGCGGTCCCGAGCGAACCCGGACAATTGCTCGCCTGGCCGCTGAGTTCGGAGTTTCGGAGAGGTACATCGCCGTGCAGATCGGTCCGGTGAGACAGCTGTACCGGGCAGCGTGGCGAGTGCTGTGGGGTCAGCTAAGGCCAGCAGACTAGCGAATATTTTTGACCCTACGTGTTCGTCATGTGCTCTTGAGGAGGTGTGGCATGTTCCGATTCCCGGGCTCTGGTTGGAAGCCGCCACGTGGTCGGCACCCGTGGGCTCTGGTGATTGCCGTTCTCGGCCTGGCAGCGGTTGTCATCGTTCTGTTCTTGCCGTCACAGCCGTTGGCGCAGTCATACAAGCCGGACACTGCGGCAGAGGCTTCCCGCGCGCCACTGCCTTCCCCTTCCGGCGTCGCATCACCTCATGACAACGGAATAGCCGATCCCTTGGCGGATCCGAAGGGTGGAGGCTACCGTCAGCTGGCGTTGATGGCCGCCCAAGAGATCTACACGTGGGACACTCGATCGTCATCGTACACGGAGGTGTACTCGAGACTTCGGAGCATGTGGACGCTCCTGCCCGACGGATCGAATCCACTAAACGTGCTGGTCCAAGAGTTCGAAGCAACGGGTATCACCGCCGGGACGTATACATCTCTGGCAGGGCAGGAGGCCCATCGCATCGGCAGCGCGGAGTCTGTCGCCTGCGACGGCGAGTTGGCCAAGGTGCGCGACTATCCAGCACCCTGGCTCGGACTTCACGTTTGTACGGTGAAGGTCAATGTAGTTGATCGGACGGCACGAGGCGAGAACGCGTACGTGGCCCCGGTCAGTGTCATGGTGAATTGCCCGCCAGCACCAACTGCCCCTGACGACCGATGCGCCATGGTTGGCTTCTATGCCACGGCGAGCAGGATCGTCTACTAATGTCGGCCCCGGTTGTTTTGGCCGGAACGCTACGACGAAGAGCCCTCCTCCGTGCGATATTCGGGGCTGCCTTAGTGGTGGTGCTCATGTGCGGGATGGTTATCTGTGCTGGCGTAGCGCTGATGGCTTCAGCCTCGCCGGGTAACGCTTCCGTCTGTTCTCCCGATGAACCGACTGCTGCATCATCGGATGACGACGCCTCCGGGTTGAGAATCGGCGTTGAGGGTCAGGTCCCAAGTTGGTTGACGAACGAGCAGTTGGCAGTCGCAAGGACCTACGTCTCCGTCGGCCAAGAGATGGGGGTGCCCAGGGCTGGACAGGTTATCGCGATCATGATGTCCCTGCAGGAATCCAGTCTGCGGGTCTTGGCCAACACCACCGTGCCCGGCTCGCTCGCATTCCCTCATGTGGGCGTGGGGCACGACCACGATTCCATTGGCACAGCTCAGCAGCGACCGGCGGCGGGTTGGGGGACCATCGCACAGTTGATGGATCCCAACTACAACGCGAGGGCCTTCTATGGTGGTCCTGGCGGTCCCAACCAGGGAAGCCCTCGAGGGCTTCTAGATATCCCGGGTTGGAGCTCAATGGAAAAAGGACAAGCCGCTCAGGCAGTTCAGATTTCCGCCTTCCCGGAACTGTACGCGCGGTGGGAGCCGGACGCGGAAGCTATAATTCGTGCGCTCGCAGGTTCTTCGCCGCCGCCCAAATGCGTGGAAGGTGAGCTCGCAACAGGACTGCCTCCGTCGACCGACGGCTTGAGTCAGATCCGCTCGGAGATCTTGCGATTCACGCGGGAAGGTCTGGGCGGGGCCTATGTCTGGGGTGGGACGGCGTTCAAAGCCTGGGACTGCTCGGGCTATGTGCAATGGATCTATCGCCAAGCCGGTATTGAGCTTCCACGCGTGGAACAGTGGCGGGTTGGTATCCGCACCAGTAGTCCGCATCCGGGCGACTTGGTCGTTCAGAACCCCCAAGGGCCGGACAACTGGGGTCACGTAGGCATTTACGCCGGCAACGGCATGATGTACAGCGCCCTTAATCCATCAGCGGGGACTCTGTTGCATCCGGTTGATTGGAACCCAGGCGCTGTGTACTTCGACCTTCTTCGCTAACCTATCTGATACAACAGGTCTCCGCGGGCTTCGTTCCTCGCTCACGACCCCGCCGGTCTCCTGCCCGGCATGATCTCCGGCGACTAGCAGGCTGGACGGAGACTGTGTGCCGCTATGCCGACCGTTGGTCCGCCCCATCTGAATGCCGTCACCCGCGAAAGTTTGAGGCTGGGTGTCGCATCCATACTGCACCGCATGCATAGGCAAACGTCTTCGTCGGCCAGAGCGTCGTTGCCCGCTCTTCTGCAACCTGATCGCGGCGGATGCGTTCCGCGGCGCCCTTCAGGTCGGTGGGCACAAGCCTTGAGCGAGACGGATGCCCGAGGTCGGTTTCGGGTGTGGACGTGTAGGCTGGCGCCGCAAACCAGCGGACAAAGATATTCGAAAGTTGAGACCAATGATCAGTCAGCGTGAGTTAGTTTTGGAAGCCATCGAAAAGGGCAAGGTGGCAACTGAGAAGGCCGTCAAAGTCAAATCATCCGCAGACCCGGAAGTTCAGGAACTTGCTGCGGCCGTGCACTACCTTGCCTATGCTCTCCAGCAGATCGGCCTAGCGCTTACGGATGAGGGGCGAGACAAGAACCTCAGCGTGTAGCTTCCGACTGGGGCCCGCCCAGGATAATCTAGCGGGCCCCAGCTGCTTAGGCTTTCGTCAGCGCCTTTACGAGCTCAATGATGAGAGCCGCGGCCGGCGCCGACCATCGTTGGAGAATTCCTGGCATGGCGGTCCTGCAATGATCACAACGGCAAGGCCGGTGCGAGGTGTTGCGCTTTCCCATTGGCATTAACTTTCCCGCAGGGCTGAGTGCGTATCGGGCCAACGTTGGATAGCATTAGGCACGGAACGCATCAGCTCGCGCTGTTGTTTCCCAATGGCAGGGCCCCGGTAAGTTTGGCGACTGGTGGGGCCCTGCCGCTTACGTTTAAATTCTAGGTTCCGACCTGACATTCAGCGTCCGGCCGCTGCCCGAAAGTGCCATTCCCGGGCCCGTCCGGCCACTTCCCCGTCAACATTAGGGAATCCTTCCATCGGGCCGGATCTGCGCCATATGGGTACGCAATGCTCCATACGGAAGATTCTGTGCGTCAAATGCGCGTTCAGCGCGCCAGAGGCCTTTCCGTGTCTTTCCCCAATGGTGGCCGAGAAATTGCCCGAAAAAGTTCTTGGGCATGGGCGTGTCGCGCTGCTTGGAGACGTTAGCTTGTCGAAGTGTTGGCGAGCTTCTAGTACTGCCGGCTGGGTATCGGACAATCTACTTGTTTTTCCTAGGCCGCCCCAGTCCTGACAAGTGGAATTCAGTTCGCGGACTCGGACGAGCTGTACTCCTGCTGCCCGACAAGGAACAGCTCGCCGAGCTCAAGCCAGGCATAGACCGGCAGTTCGTCGCAGTAAGTCTCCAGGAACCCCCGAGGAGACCAGCCACGGGGAGCAACGCTGATGCCTTCAGACTCGAAATACTTGAACGGGGAGTTGGAGCTCGCGACCCGGTGGAGAATGTCCCTGGGCTGACACGTGGTCCCGTACTCGATGGTCGGCATGTTGGGATTACTGATGTAGCCCCACCGTCTCCAACCGTGCATGAACGGAAATTCGAAACCCATGTTCGACGAATCCAGGGTGTCGACGCCGAGCTCTGCTAGGGCAGCCAGGAAGCCGTTTCCGAGAAGTAGAAGCCTTTGGGGCTTGGTGGGGCTGGCCATGTTCGTCCTCTGTTTGTGGGGGTGGCTTTCGTCAGGTCCCAGAACAATGGGTAGGTAAGCGGTCAGTCGGGGATCAGGAGATGACCGTCGGCCCTCTCGTCAATCGTGAATAACGGGCAAGCTGTGTTGTTGGCCTCAGAACCAACGGTTTGCAGAACTGTTTTACCTTGGGCTACAGATATGGCTTCCAGGCGTCGAGCACGCTCGTCACAGGGCGGATGTCACCGTTGGCCTTTGTGATTGCGGCGTCGCATGCCTCACTCTCAGCGTCCCCGCATGCATCGACTGCGTCACTGACCGCCAGCGGGTCCAGAACCTTCAGTGTCCGTTCGACAAGCGTGGACACCTCTGCCGGAGCTTTCGGCAGAGTTCGCATGTTCCTGGCCGCTGTCTTGGCCGTGATAGTCACCGTCTGGACCGTCATGCTGCACGTGAGTCTGGTTATCTTGTCGATGGGCTTCGTCCCGATGCTGGCCAAAGCGCAGTTGACGATGTCGTCTTCGTACTCTCGCCAATCCTGCTCGTACTCGGTAATGATGCTGGCGTACTGCGAAACGGTGGCAGTCGGGGTGGGCGTTGGTGTTAGCGTGGCTGTGGTGCTTGTAGACGTTGCACCGGTGGCGGCCGCATCTGATCCACAAGCGGAAAGCACCAGTGCAACTGCGACGACAGCGGGCATTACGAGTGACCTGTTCAATTGTTCCCCCAAGAGTTCTTGCGGCACCTCAGCCGGGCCGGTTGCCTGAGTATATGGCCTACGACCGACACCCGCGCCAGCATCCTGGGATACCTTGGGAGGCGCGACCAACACTAGGGAATAACCGGATGTCACGGTACCCCGCTGTAGGTTCTGGCCATGATGAATAGCAGCGAGCGACGCGTCGGAGATGCCACCGTTCAGCAGGTGGCAGGGTACCTCGACCAACACCCCGAAACGATCGGGGTCATGGCCCGATCCGGTGACTTCCCGAACGCCTACAAGGCTGGCAAGGCCAAGATGAACTTCCCTTTGCCGATCCCCTGGGCAGACGCGGACCGGTACAGGGCGCTGCAGCCGAGGTCCAGCGGATAGTGCACGTTTCCGGGAACGGAAGCCCGGAAGTTGCAGAGTCGTTTGCCAAACCATAGTCGTCTCCATGACACCTAAACTAGGTACCAAAGACCTCAGCGGAACCACCTCCGAGATCGTGAGCGCACACCAGCCTTTGCCTGCCGCGGGCGGCGGTTTGACCTTGGCCGGTCTGGGACTTGTTCTCCTTGTCGGCCTGGATGCTAGTGTCCCGCGAGTCGCCCTGAGGGGCTCAACCGGCCTCACGTAAGTGTCAGGGGCGATCAGGCAGGGAGGGAACTGCCCCTATTTCGTGGTCATCGGGCTCTTGTCATTCGTCAGGAGCGACGATCGTGGCTGCCACCTGGTGCCACTGTCTGTGTGTATAGGTGGTCATGTCGTTCTGGCCCGCCCACTCCATGAAGTCGTGAGCCCAAGCTGCTCATCCCCAATGGAAGACGACGGACGGAGCACGCCGTGTTTTTGGCAGCAGTCGACCCTGGCATTACCCCAAACGCTAATTTCCCCTTTCTTGAATCCCTAAAGCAGATCGGCGGCGGCATCCTCGTCGGCGCCTTTGTCGTAATCGCCATCGTGGCAATCATCGGTGCGGCAATGTTGCTGGCCGGCAAGCTGAGCCAGTCATCCCGGCTCGCATCTGGAGGTGGCGTGATTCTGTTGTGGACGGGACCGGTGGCCGCGATACTTGGCGGCATCAACGGATACATCCTGTGGTCCCAAACCGCCTTCCCGCTCGGCTTTTAGTCGTCAGCCATGCCTGTCGAGTGCGATCTCAATGGCTGGTGGCCTCCAGGCTGTGGACTCGTCTCGCAGGCGAACGACGGCGCCGCCGGAGCAGTCACCTACCTCGTTGCCAACATCCTTCAGAATGTTGCATCCTGGCTGTGGGCTTTCATCACGGGAGCGTTCAGTGCGTCGGATGTCGATGACTCGCAGTGGTTAGCAATCGACGGCATTACCAACTGGTGGGTGATCGTCATGATGACCCCGCTTGTCGTCGTGATGATCCTCCAACTGCTCTCGGGGCTACTGAGCCAGCAACCACGAAGACTAGCGAGAGCCCTCGTTGGTGGAGCCATGGCCGTTCCACTGGTCGCAGGCGCCGTGTTTCTGGTCCGGCAGCTGACCAAGGTCAGTGACTCCGCTTCGGCAGCCCTTCTCGAATCGATGGGCCCTGACCCTTACCTGGTGTTTATGCGGCTGTTCGGCTTTGAGCGCGCGGCCGCGGGGTCCGGCAGGGAGTGGAACGTGGTTTCGTTGGCGCCAGGGACGACGGCGGGCCCGGTCGGCGGCGTCGTGGTGACTGCCATGGCGGTCATCGTTGTGTGGATCCTCGCTTTCATCCTCATGTGTTCGATGATCTTCCGGTCCTTCGCACTCATAGTGCTGGCCGCCGTCGCTCCCGTGGCCTTAATGCTTGTGCCGTGGGAGAAGACCAAGACGTGGGCTCGGCGCTGGAGCGAGGTCGTCGTGGCCCTGCTCTTGGCAAAGCCCTTGGCCGCAACAGTGCTTGCCGTCGCCGTGAAGCTGTTCGCCGACTCAAAATCGTTCGCCGGATTGGCTGCCGGAACAGTAGGTATGGCCATGGCTTGCGGGGCTCCTCTGATGGCATTGCGATTGGTGAGTTTCGCAGGCGGCGAGTTGGCTGCCGCCGCACAAACGGCCGGAGGCGGTCACGTGCTCTCCAGGACAAGCAGCATTGCAGCCCGTCAGATGAGCCGACAGATCGGCGGCCGATTCACTC
>JBKKDH010000024.1:0-7091 GCA_046708445.1 Arthrobacter sp. | reverse complement strand
GCGGCGGAAACCAGACGTCAGGGAGTTGCTCATGGTGTTGATCGCACCGGCTCCCGGTGTGAAGCTGACCAGGACGCCGGCACCCGCGAGGGCGAGCCAAAGGGAGAATTGCACCTCCCAAGTTTAGTGCCGGTTCACCACAGGGTGGTCACGGACTCAAAGGCGTGGAGATCCTCATCGGCGGTCACCAGGGTGAGTCCTTCCACGATGGACTGGGCCGCGAGGATGCGGTCGAAGGGATCCCTATGGTCCCAGTCGAGCTGTCCTGCGGCCAGCGCATGTGGGGCGGAGACCGGGAGTTCGGACGCGAGCAGATGCGCCACCTGCCGCGCGAAGCTGGTTACTATGGCCGCACCGGACGGCAGCTTGCCTTGGTGGTGTTTGTACGACAACTCATAGGCCGTAACCGGCGACACAAAGACCTGGTTTTCCAGCTTGACGATCGCATTCCTGGCTTTGGTGGAGAGGCGCCTTGGTTCGGAGATTGCCCAGATGAAGACGTGCGTGTCCAACAGCAGGCGCGTCATTCTTCGGTCCCCATGTCCTCGTCAGTCCACGGCTCGTAGAAGTCGTCGGGGATGTGGAGAGGGCCTAGGAACCCCAGCTCGCGCTTGTGCGGAGGCTCGATTTTCACCAGCCGGGCCACTGGCCGTCCGGCCTTCGCAATGACCACGTCCTCGCCGCGCTCAACGAGGTTCAGGAGTTCGGAGAGCCGGGTTTTGGCTTCCTGGACGTTGTACTGCCCCATGTTGACCAAGTCTACTTGGTCAACCTCTGCGGTGTAAGGCTCAGCCCAATATCTGGTGGGCAGCTCAGGCCCGGGCGATGACCTCGCCGTTCGGGATCAGGAACCAGCCGTCGTCGGTGGATCCCCAGCGGTGCCAGCCCGCCGAAATCCGTGCCAGGTCCGCGGCGTTGGCAAACCCATACTCCAAAGCCTGGTCCGCGAAGGCCGAGTGCAGCACCCGCTCGCCCCAGACGCGTGCCTGCCACCTTCGTTGCTGTCCGGTGGCGTAGAGCCAGTTGCTGCTGGTGGGCGCAACGTCGGTGAAGCCCGCAGACTGTGCCCACGAAACCAACCGGCGGCCGGCGTCGGGCTCCGCCCCGTTGCGTCGTGCTATCCGCTGGTACAGCTCCATCCACTCGTCCAGTTCCGGGAAGGCGGGGTACCAGCTCATGCCGTGGAAGTCGGCGTCGCGCACGGCCACAATCCCGCCCGGCTTGGCCACGCGCCGCATTTCGCGGAGGGCCTCCACTGGGTCGGTGAGGTGCTGCAGCACCTGGTGGGCGTGGACGAGGTCGAATGTTCCGTCCTCGAAGTCGAGGTCGTAGATGTTCCCGGCCAGGAACTCCACGTTGTCCACGCCGCGTTCAGCGGCGAGCGCCGAGGCCTGGGCGATGATGTCCGGTGACCGGTCCAGGCCGGTGACCTTTCCCGGCGCCACGAGCCCCGCGAAGTCGCAAGTGATGCTCCCGGGCCCACAGCCGACGTCGAGCACGGAAGTTCCGGGGGTGAGGTGCGGAAGGACAAAGGCCGCGGAATTTTCCGCAGTCCTGGACGCATGGGCGCGGACTACCGACTCGTGGTGGCCGTGGGTGTACACGTCGTCTCCAGGCTGCTGCGCGCTCATAACCAAACGCTACCGCCGCGGTGTCGCGAATGGGAGGAACCGCCGTCGTGCGTTCAGCCTAGGTTGGCGGCGCAGGGGAGGCGGGGCCGCCGTCGGACGCTTCCTGGCGGGCCGCGATGGTTGCTTCCACCATCGCGGTCATAAAGCGGGTCACGAGCTCCAGCTGTTCGGGCGAGAACCCGGCCATGGCCGTGCCCATGTGGCGCGAGAGCGGCATGAACATGGCTCCGCCGTCCTGGAATGCCTTGGGTGTCATGCGCAGCTGCACCTGCCGCCGGTCCGATCCGAGCCGTTCGCGGACCACGTGTCCGGACTGGTCCAGCCGGTCGATCAGCGCGGTGGTGGCCGGTGAGCTGAGATGGAGTTCCCTACGCAGGACGCCGGGCGTAACCACAGTGCCCTTGGCGGTATGGCGCATGATGACGGCGAGGGCGTTCAGGTCCGTCCGGTGCATGTCGTTCCGGCCGCCCGCTGTGTCCACGTAGCGGTTGGCTTCCAGGGTGAAGTCCTGCAGCAGGCGGACCAGTGATTGGGGTGCTGAGTTGGCCGGGCGCTGAAACGCTTCATCCGTCATGTTCGCCTCCTCCGCTCGCCTGGTGCCCTGACGGATATTACTGCAGCGCAGCCGATGAACGGAGTCGGCCCATGAAAATACGCCTGAGCTATTTATCTCCATTGTGGAGATACTCTATGATGGAATCAATTGTACGCTCCCGTCCCCGAGCCCAGAAGGAATCATGAAGCTCAGTCCCCAACACAGCGCGCGGGTTCCGTTCTGGCTGCGCTGGCTCATCCCCGTATTGCTGGTGCTCACGTGGCTGGCCATCGCCGGAGTGGGTGGCCCAACCTTCGGCCGGCTCGACGAAGTCTCCTCGAATGACCAGGCATCCTTCCTTCCGGCCGGGGCCGAAGCCACCGCAGCCCAGGACTGGCAGGCGAAGTTCCGTGACTCAGATGAGATCCCGGCAGTCATCGTCATCGAGAACGGCGCCGCCATCAGCCCTGCGGTACTTGGCCAGCTGGCGTCCCTGAAGACCGGGCTGGAGGAGCTGGAGCTGGGCAGTGCGGTGATCGGCCCTATCCCATCGGAAGACGGTGAAGCGGTGCAGTTCATCGCCCCGATCGGGTCATCCGGTGAGGTCAAGGAATCGGTCCAGGAGCTGCGGAACTTCCTCAAGGACGCGGCGCCCGAGGGCATGCAGGCGTTTGTCACGGGGCCCGCCGGGCTGACCGCCGACCTGGTCAGTGCCTTCGCGGGTATTGACGGCATCCTGTTGCTGGTGGCCCTCGGAGCTGTCTTTGTGATCCTGCTGGTCGTCTATCGTTCGCTCCTCCTCCCCGTCGCCGTGCTGCTGACCTCCGTCTTCGCCCTGTGCGCCGCCATCCTGCTGGTGTTCGGCATGGCAAGGCTCGGCTGGATCCAGCTCAACGGCCAAAGCCAGGGCATCCTGTCCATTCTGGTGATCGGTGCCGCCACGGATTACGCCCTGCTCTACGTGGCACGCTTCCGGGAGGCGCTGACCCACACCACTAACCGGACGGCCGCCGTGCTGACCGCCTGGAAAGCGTCCTTCGAACCGATCCTGGCCTCCGGCGCCACGGTGATCATCGCGCTGCTCTGCCTGCTCTTCTCCGACCTGAATTCCAACAAGGCACTGGGACCGGTGGCCGCCGCCGGCATCCTCTGCTCACTCTTCGCCGCCCTCACCCTGCTGCCAGCCCTGATGGCACTCCTGGGCAGGGCCGCATTCTGGCCGTTCCGTCCCGAGCTGGTTCCGGCCGGCGAGCGCGAGCCCGAGCTGGTCACCGGCCTGGAGGGACAGAAGGGCATTTGGCGGGCCACTGGTTCGCTGGTGTCGCGGCGTCCGCGGACGGTCTGGGTCATGTCGGTCCTCCTCCTGCTGGTGGCTTCGGCCGGGGTGCTGCAGCTGAAGGCCAATGGCGTGCCGCAGACTGACGTCATTCTCTCCGCCTCCAACGCGGTGGACGGCCAGGACGCGCTGGCGCGCCATTTCGACGCCGGCAGCGGCAGCCCCGCCGTCGTGGTTGCGGACGCAGGCAAAGCTGATGGTGTGCTGGAGAAGGTGAAGGCGGCCGGCGGCGTAGGGGACGCCTACCTTTTGGCCGAAGGCAGCGTACCGATCACCGGCGTCCCGGGCGCCCCCAGCGAGCCGGACGTCCGCGAAGGGAAAGTGCTGATCAACGCCACGCTCAACTTCGCCGCCGATTCCATTGAGGCCGAGGAAGCCGTCAAGGTACTGCGCGAGGACGTGAAAACGGTCGACGCCGGCGCCCTCGTGGGCGGCGTGACGGCTACGGCCCTGGACACCAACACCACCGCCCAGCGCGACCTCGTGATCATCATCCCCATCGTGCTGGTGGTCATTCTGTTCATCCTGATGCTGCTGCTCCGCTCAGTCCTGGCGCCGGTCCTGCTGGTGCTCTCCGTGGTCCTGTCCTACGGGGCTGCCATGGGCGTGTCGGCCCTGGTCTTCAACAACCTGCTGGGCTTCCCGGGCGCCGACGCCACCGTGCCGCTGTTCGGCTTTGTGTTCCTGGTGGCCTTGGGCGTGGACTACAACATCTTCCTGATGAGCCGGGTGCGGGAGGAGTCCCTCAAGCACGGGACCCGGCCGGGCATCCTGCGCGGGCTTGGCGTGACCGGCGGAGTGATCACCTCTGCCGGCGTGGTGCTCGCGGCCACGTTCGCCGCACTGGGGGTCATCCCCATCATGTTCCTCGTGCAGTTGGCGTTCATTGTGGCCTTTGGCGTCCTGCTGGACACGGTGCTGGTGCGCTCACTGCTGGTCCCGGCGCTGGCGTACGACATCGGCCCGCGGATCTGGTGGCCGAGCAAGCTGGGAAAGCCGGAGCTGAATGCGGCAGAGCTGCGGGAGTCCCGTAACACCCTTGAGCCCGAGCCGGAGGGCGCCGGCAGCCGTTAGGTCCGCCCGTGCCTCACGCCGCTCCGGGGTTCCGGACCTCACCCCTGCCCGCGCCACCAGGCCACTGTGGCCGCGGCGGCCTCGGGAAGCGGCGTGGGGCGCAGGCCGAGGGCCGATTGGCTCGCGGTCGAGTCCATCACGAACGGCTTTTCGAATTGGTAGAGCATTTCGGCGATTTCGCGGACATCCTTCGAGAAGATCCCGAATGCGCGGAGCACCCAGCCCGGCACGGCTGCGAGCTTCGGGGCGGCCATCCCGCCGGCCTCGGTGAAGGCCGTCGCCAGCTGCCGCTGCGTCACTGCCGGGCCGGTAGGCGCGTGCCACACCGTGTTCCACAGCGACGGCGTCTGCGCGGCATGGATCATCGCCGCGGCCAGGTCCGGGACGTAGGTGAATGAATGGGGCTGGTTGGTGCTCCCGATAACCCACATTTTCCGGCCGGCCAGAACGGCGGGGACCATGCGCTCGCCGGCGTGGGAGGTCCTGACGCGCGGTCCGAAGAAGTCGCCGGCCACCACGCTGACGGTGTTCGTTGGTGAGGCATCCCTCGCCTTCAGCAGTTGCGTCCGCACGCCCCGCTTGCCGCCTTGGGCCGTCCGCGGACCTGCCTCGGTCATCGGGCGGGCGGGCTCGCTGTACGAGTAGAGGCTTTCGGGAAAGACGACGACGGCGCCCGCCTCGCCTGCCGCCGCAAGCAGCGTTTGCTCGGCCCGGGGGAGTTCGGCCTGCCACGAGTCCACAGTGTAGGAAGAGCCGTGGATGCAATGAAAAACGGCGATGGCATCCGCGAAGGCGTCCCGCAGCTGGGCTGCGTCCTGGACGTCGGTCTTCACGCGCTCCACGAGTGGATGCTCGGGGCCGGTGCCCGAACGCGTTAGGATCCTGACGTTCTTCCGTTGCGCGGCCAGCTGTTCTGCCACCGTCCAACCCACGGGGCCTGCACCGGTAACAACGTGGACTTTGCTCATGGCTTCTCCTCGAAGATTCTGATCTGAGAGCACCGCTCTCTCATAAGCGTGCACCCCTTAGTAAGCACTGTCAAGAGCGGTGCTCTCATTTGTTGACAGTGCTCTGCCTTGTGGGATGCTGGACCCATGAATGACGCTGCAGCCGAAGTGCAAACCATGCCCAGGACACCGCGGGAACGTGCCCGGGCCCAGACGATTGCGGACATCGTCCGGCTGGGCAGGGAACATCTGGTCACCCATGGTGCGGCAGCACTGTCCCTCCGCGCCGTCGCCAGGGACCTTGGCGTGGTCTCCTCGGCCGTCTACCGCTATGTGGCCAACCGCGACGAACTCCTCACCCTCTTGCTGGTGGATGCCTATGACGAACTTGGCGACGCCGTCGATACGGCGGTGCAGGCGGCGCCCCCGCGGGACCATGCCGGGCGCTTCAAGGCGCTGGGCCGGGCCATCCGGGACTGGGCGTTGCGCGAGCCGGCCCGCTATGGGCTGCTGTTCGGCAGTCCGGTACCGGGTTACCAAGCGCCAGCCGGTCAGACCACAACGCCGGGAACCCGGGTGGTCTACACCCTGATCGGCATTCTCGACGCCGCCTACCGCGCAGGTGAGCTGACGACGGCGGCGCCCGCCGCCGTCGTGCCTTCCGCCTTGTCCGCGGATCTGGAGGCCATCCGTGATGGACTCGGGCTCGCCCTGCCGGTTGGGTTGCAGGCGAACGTTGCCCTCGTGTGGACCTCACTCTTTGGGGCGGTGAGCTTCGAGGTTTTTGGCCAGTACGGCGCTGACACCTTCAGTGCGCGTGATGAACTCTTTGAGCATCATCTCGCCGTGCTGGCGAAGCTGGTGGGGCTCGAAGCCTGACGGGCTGCGCCGCCGCCGGGATGGATGCCAGCCCCTGTTTTGCGTGCTTCGCGCTGAGTAGACTGCCAGTGCGCCCGAACGGACGCGGAACCTCAAGGAAGAGATGCCGCCATGACCGAAAATCGTGAATCCGCAGCCGAGGAGCGGCCCCGCAAGGGCAACTCCGCGCCGGGGCTGGAAGGCGAGGGTGGGCAGTACACCGAAGGGGACTATGGTGACGCCGGCAGCGTTGAGGCCCCGGCTGACGACCTGGAGGGTGAATACCAGGACGGCGACTATGGCGATTCTGGCACCTCCGGAACTGCACGCGAGGTCGAAGTGGACGAGGACAGGAACTCCTAGATCCCGGCTCCCAGTCCCGCCAGCATGCCGTCGCGGTCCGTTCACGCACAGCGAAACGGGCCGGTTTGCTCTGTCCAGGCAGCCAAGAAACCCCGGAAATCCGCGGGGGCCGGTGGACGTGGTGCGGCCCGGAATCAAAAGTTGAGTGTACCTGACTCAACTTTCGATTGACATCTTTCCTGCCCCGGGTAAAGTTGAGTGCAGAACGCTCAATGAGTGGGCGCCAGCAAGTTTCCAAGGAAAGAAGGAAGCAACACATGTCACGTGCAGTAGGTATCGACCTCGGAACCACCAACTCCGTCGTCTCCGTTCTCGAAGGTGGCGAGCCCACCGTTATTGCCAACGCC